>DASZPR010000490.1:0-2197 GCA_035550235.1 Verrucomicrobiia bacterium
CTTTTTGATCAAGAAACTGCGGAAGCACCTTGATGACCTTCCCGGTGGCAGCCGACGCCGCCGCGCACACAAAGAAGCAAAACGCGAAAATCAAAATGGGTCGGTGCACGAAAAGAGGAATATCGCGATTTGAAAATAAACTCAACCAAATCTTGAACGAAAGGGTAGAGCGCGTCACGCCGTGCGCGCCGTCAGGACATCATCCGTCCAAACGGCACGCAGAGGACTGCCGCGCCGTGCCGACGATTCCTTCAAATCTTCACCTTAAACTGCTCGCCCGCCTTCAGCGATTGCGTAAACGCCGCCAGCAGTTCAGGAATATGCTCCAAATCTTTCAAGCTCACCACCTCGACTGGCGAATGCATATACCGATTTGGCAGGCTCACGAGGGCACTGGCGATGCCGCCCCGCGTCCAGAAAATCACATCGGTATCCGTGCCGCTTGTGGCCGACATCGCCTCATGCTGCAGCGGAATTTTTTTCGCCTTGGCCACCGATTCCAGTCGCGCCACCACCTCCGGATGATTGCACCCGCCATGCGTCAGTGCGGGGCCGCTGCCGACGTGGATGTCCCCATGCTGCACCTTGCTCACTGTCGGGTAATCCGTCGCGTGCGTCACGTCCACCACCACCGCGATGTCCGGTTTGAGCGAATACGCGATCTGCCGCGCGCCCAGCAAACCCACTTCCTCCTGCACGTTCGACACCGCGCAAACCTCCGCCGCGAGTTTCCCCTTCGATTCCTTCAACAATCGCAGCGCCTCCGCGACGGAAAACGTCCCGATGCGATTATCAAACGCCCGCGCCACCGCCAAATCATTCCGCAACAAATCAAATTCATCCACCAGCGTGATGGGATCACCAATACGCACCAGCTTCTCCGCGTCCTTGCGGCTGCTCACGCCAATATCGATGAACAGGTCGTGAATCTTTGGAACCTTCGGCTTGTCATCGTCCCCACGCTGCAAGTGCGGCGCGACATTGCCCACCACGCCCTTCACCGCGCCTTCGCGCGTATGGATGGTTACCCGTTGCGCCTTGGTGATGGCCGCATCGATGCCGCCCATCTTCCGCACGTAGATGAATCCCTCATCGTTGATGTAATTCACCGCCATGGCGATTTCATCGGCGTGCGCCGCCAGCATCACGCGGGGAGAGCCGCCCTTGTTAAGCACCGCTACGCAATTGCCGTAGGCATCGGAATAAGTTTCGTCCGCAAACGGTTTCACGTAATCCAGCCAGACCCGCTGTCCGCGGACCTCGTGTCCGGTGGGGCTTGCCGTGTTGACCAGGGTGCGGAGGAAATTCAAAGATTGTTCGCGCATGCGGAAGGGTGGAATGGCGAATGACGAATGTCAAATGGAGCAGCGTTGTTTCGGCTGTCTGAAAATGGTTTTACCTTTGTGACCGAAGAATCGCGGTAACGCCAAATCAAAAATATAAAACACGTCTTTCACGCCGCCAACCAGGTGAAAACATACAAACAAAGCGGAAACCAACTCAGACAAAACGTAGGCCACTCAAAAAAAACGGAAGCTAACTCCGGACAAAACGGAAGCTGTCTAAAAAACCCGAAAATAAAAAAATAAACTCCCCGCATTGAAATAGTGGCAATGCGGGGAGTTTAAAAGTCACCATTTATTTTTGTCGAGAAAAAAGTGTTTTTCGGCAACGTTTCCTCCGCTACTCGTCCCTCGACACTCGCTTTCCCATTTGTTACCAAACCCACGTGCGTCGTGAATTGCTGAAAGATATTTCCCGCGTAGTTGTCAAACTCGGAACCGGTGTCCTCACGGACAGCCGGAAACAGCCGGACATGGCGCAACTCGAGCAATTGGTCGCGCAAATTGCCGGGCAACGCAAGGCGGGCAAGGAAGTCGTCATGGTCTCCTCCGGCGCCGTGGGCGCGGGCATGGGCGCGCTCGGCTACGACAAACGCCCTGCCGAACTCGCCGACCTGCAGGCCTGCGCCGCCGTCGGCCAATCGCGCCTGATGTCGATCTACGAAAAATTGTTCGCCAAACACGATCTGCACGTCGCCCAGGTATTGCTTACGCACGACGATCTCGAACATCACGAGCGCCATCTGAACGCCCGCAATACCCTGGTAACGCTCCTCCGCCACGGCGTCGTCCCCATCATCAACGAAAACGACGCCGTTTCATTTACCGAAATTAAGTTCGGCGATAACGACAAG
>DASZPR010000491.1:0-9516 GCA_035550235.1 Verrucomicrobiia bacterium
GGCCGTTCTGTGTGCCGGCAGGAATTTTGATGTTCACCCGGCCATCGAGCGTCGGCACGTAGATACTCGCCCCCAGCACCGCTTCCCACGGCGCAAGTTCGGCTTCGTAAATCAGGTTGTGATCGTCGACATCAAAATCAGGATGCTTCGCGAGCCGAACGCGTAAATAAAGATCGCCCGCTTCACCGCCGCCGGCGCCTGCTTCACCGCGCCCGGCGACGCGCAACTTCTGGCCTTCAGTGACGCCGGCGGGAATTTTCACCTGGTAGGTTTCATGGCGCGAATTATGGCGCACGGTCACGGAACGCACCGAACCGCGCATCGCTTCTTCCAGCGTGACCATGATGTCGCCCTCGATATCTCGGCCGCGCTCCGCAAATTCCTCTTCCGCGTAGCCCGCCCCGCCGAAATCCCGCCCGCGAAACCCGGCGCCCCGGCCGCGCGCGCCGAACAGTTGCTCAAAAAAATCACTGAAGCCGGTGCCGCTGAATTCAAATTCCTCGCCGCCGGTATTGCCACCGCGATAAGTCCGGTTGCCGCCAAAATTTCCCCAACCGGGCGGCGCCTGGAATTCGGAACCCTGCTTCCAATTCGCGCCCAACTCGTCGTATTTCTTGCGCTTCGCCGGGTCGCCGAGGACTTCATAGGCCTCGTTGATTTCCTTGAATTTTTCCTCCGCCTTTTTCTTGTCCTTCGCGACGTCAGGATGATATTCGCGCGCCAGCTTGCGGAACGCCTTCTTGATCTCGGCATCGCTCGCGGTGCGCGCCACGCCAAGACTTTCGTAATAATCTTTGTATCGAACTGCCATATCGATGGAATCGCAACTTGCGAACCTGTTGCGATACTTGAGACAATGATGCCTGTTGTTTCGTTTTTGTCAAAATGGTCCTCGCGAACGGCCACCGTGCGCGCCGCCATTGTCAAACAAATTACTGTAAATGAACCCGGCTGATGCGAACTCGTTGTGCCTTGAATGCGGCCTGTGCTGCAATGGGGTGATTTTCGCGGATGTGCAATTGCAATCGGGCGATAACGCGGCCCGGCTGCGCACGCTTGGGCTGGCCCTGCTCCAGAGAGCGAACAGCGGCAACGAGAAATTCAAGCAACCCTGCACAGCCTTCGCGGGTTGCCAGTGCAACATTTATTCCGAACGTCCAACCTATTGCCGCGAGTTCGAGTGCTTGTTGCTAAAGAGCGTCAAAGCCGGAAAGATCGACGCCCGCAAAGCCATCCCGGTCATTCGTTCCGCGCTGCGACGCGTCAAAAAAGTCGAGCGCCTGCTTCAACAACTCGGCGATGCGGACGAGTCGGTGGCGTTGAGCAAACGTTTTCGGCGAATGCAACGAAAATTGGAAGGTGCCCCTTTGGATCGAGAATCTGCCCAAACTTTCGGCGAACTCACGCTGGCCGTTCACGATTTGAACCTGTTGCTCGCCGAGAAATTCTATCCGGCTCCGTAAGACAGGCGTGGCGCTGGTTTCTGACTTCCTCATACCTCTTGCATCGCGCTTGCGATTTTTGGCCGGCTGCGCTAACCATTGCCCGTGCCCGGAGAAAACTTTTCTGACGCCGCACTCATCGTGCTGGGCCATGGATCGACGAAAAATGACGAATCGTCCGCTCCCGTCTATCAGCACGCTGGAGAATTGCGTCGGCGCGGCATTTTCGCGGACGTGCGGGAAGCTTTCTGGAAACAGGAACCGCAGATAAAAACCGTCCTCGGAGATGCCACCGAACCGCGAAAATTTATCGTTCCGTTATTCATCAGCGAAGGCTATTTCAGCAGCGAGGTGATTCCCAAAGCGCTGGGATTTCTGCCGGGGCATTCGAGGCTGGAAAGCCGGGACGGGGAACTTTTTTTCTGCCAACCCGTCGGCACACACGAGCGCATGACGAGCGTGCTGCTGTCCCGCGCCAGCGAAGTCGCCGGCAAATTCCCCTTCCCGCGCGCGCCCAAACCACAGGAGACGACGTTGTTCATCGCCGGCCATGGCACGGAGCAAAATGAGAATTCGCGCAAGGCCATCGATCGCCAGGTGGAAATCATTCGCGCCACGAACGAATACGCCGCGGTGCACGCGGTGTTTTTGGACGAAGATCCCCGTATCGCGAGCTGCTACGAGCTGGCGCAAACGAAAAATATTATTGTTGTGCCATTTTTTATCAGTGACGGCATGCACGTGCGCGAGGATATTCCAGTGCTGCTCGGCGAGCCCGAGCGGTTCGTCAAGGAACGTCTTGCCAATCAGCAACCGACCTGGCGAAATCCCACGGAACGAAACGAAAAATTTGTCTGGTACGGCGCTCCCGTGGGAACGGAGCCGCAAATCGCGGACGTTATTTTGGAGCGAGTGCGAGAGGTCGTTAAATAAGTGATTTGTTAAATCAGTTAAATGAGCCGTAGGCAGGTGGGCTCATTTAACTCATTTAACCCATTTAATTAACAATGAAACTTCGCTGGGGCATCCTCGGAACCGCAAACATCGCGTGCAAAAACTGGAAAGCCATTGGGAAGTCCGGCAACTCCATCGTGACGGCAGTGGCCAGCCGCAATGTCGATCGCAGCCGCGAGTTCATCGCGCAGTGCCAGAAAGAAAATCCGTTTGATACCGCGCCCACGGCGCTCGGCAGCTACGAGGAGTTGATCGCCTCGCCGAACGTCGACGCGGTTTACCTTCCCATCCCCACCGGCTTGCGCAAGGAATGGGTCGTGCGCGCCGCCCAGGCGGGCAAACATATTTTGTGCGAAAAACCCTGTGGCACCAACGTGGCCGAGGTCCGCGAGATGCTTGATGCCTGCCAACGCCATCGCGTGCAGTTTATGGACGGCGTGATGTTCATGCACAACCCGCGTCTCAATCGCATTCGAACGGCGCTGGACGACCAGACTGCGTTCGGCAAACTCAAGCGCATCACGTCGCATTTCAGTTTTTTGTCCACGGGCAATTTTCACCTCGCGAACATCCGCGGCAATGCCGCCCTCGAACCGCTCGGCTGCCTGGGCGATCGGGGCTGGTATAACATTCGTTTCACGCTTTGGGCGATGAACTGGAAACTTCCCCGTCAAGTGACGGGACAAATTCTCTCGCAAACCGGAAGCGACGCGGCCCGCCCGGTTCCATTTGATTTTTCTGCTGAGCTGCTTTTTGACGAAAAAATTTCGGCGGGGTTCTATTGCTCCTTCCTCACCGCTTACCGCGATTGGGTAATCGCCACTGGAACGAACGGCAGCGTGCGCGTCCCCGATTTTGTGCACCCGAGAAAGAGCAGCGAGGGCGCATTGGACATCGACGGCACAGTGTCAGACAATCTCGTGGCGGATCCCTTAACTGCACAAGAAGTGAACATGATCCGAAATTTCGCCAATCAAGCGCTCAGCGGAAAATTGAACGACGCGTGGCCGGATTGGGCGCTGAAAACTCAAATCGTCACGAACGCCTGCCTGGAGGCCGCCCGCAGCGGGCGGCCAATCACTTTGGGGGCATAAATTTTTCCGAGGCTCCCTTGGAGAATTCCTTCGACGTTCGGTGTTCCGAGTTCAGTGTTCGACGTTTTCCTATTTGCAGGGCATTTCTATCTTCCATCCTCCGTTCTCCCTCACTATGCTGCGCGGGTGCGTTTTCGGAAAATAACCATCGTCGGCGTCGGCTTGCTGGGCGGCTCACTCGGGCTCGCCATCAAGAAGCGCGGGCTGGCCGATGAAGTTGCCGGCTTCGTCCGCCGCGCTGCCAGCATCGCCGAATGCAAAAAGGCGAACGCCGTCGACACGTGCACGCAGGATTTACGCGAAGCGGTGGCAGAGGCGGATTTAATCGTGCTCTGCACTCCCCTCGCCCAAATGCTTCCGTTGCTCAAGGAAATGCGCCCTGCCATCAAACGCGGCGCGATCATCACAGATGTGGGCAGCGTCAAGGCGACGGTCGTGAAAGAACTGGAGTCCCTGGTGACGAAATCCGGCGGGCATTTCATCGGCAGCCACCCCATGGCTGGCGCGGAAAAAACCGGCGTCGCCGCCGCGCGCGCGGAATTATTCACGAACGCCGTTTGCGTCGTGACTCCCACCAAACGCTCCCACCAATCAGCCGTCAAAAAAGTCGAGCAGTTTTGGAAAACCATCGGCGCTCGCGTTGTGAGCCTTACACCCGAATTGCACGATGAACTGGTCAGCCGCTCCAGCCATTTGCCCCACGTGGCCGCCGCGACACTTGCCAATTTGGTGTTGAACCCTGCGCATCCGAAATCGCAGCCGCTGCTCTGCGCAAACGGCTTTCGCGATACCACGCGCATCGCCTCCGGTTCACCGGAAATGTGGCGCGACATCGCAATGGCGAACCGCAAAAATCTAAGCAAAGCGCTAGGCGCCTTCATCCGCGATTTGAAAAAATTTCAAGCGCTGCTTAAGAAAGGCGACGAAAAGTCCGCGGAAAAGTTTTTCACGAAAGGCAAGCAACGCCGCGATAACTGGTGCGCAAAATGCGCCTCGCCTTCTCCGGAATAAAGGGTCCAAGCACCAACATCCAAGCCCCAGAAAAACTTCAATGACCAAGCTCCAAACATCAGCCGGCCAGAGTACGCTCTCGGGCAAGAAAACAAAGTTTCACTGTGGGTGTTTGAACCTTGGAACTTCTCTGGAGCTTGGAGTTTGGATTTTGGAGCTTAAAATTTCGGAGCTTTAAGATGCTACCGGATTTAATAGAAATAGTGCCTCTCGCCCAACCCGTGCGCGCGGAAATCACCGTGCCGGGTTCGAAGAGCATTACGAATCGCGCGCTGATTCTCGCGGCGCTCGCGGAAGGCGAGGTCACGCTCGAGGGCGCGCTCTGGAGCGAGGACACGCAAATCATGGTCGAGTGCTTGCAGGAGCTTGGCTTCATGGTCGATGTCCGGCCTGACCCGAACGAATTTTCCAATCGCACCATCACCGTTTACGGCAAAGGCGGCGATGTCCCACCCGGCGGCACCGAGCAACAGCCGGTGGAATTGTTCGTGGGCAATGCCGGCACCGCTGCACGATTTCTTGCCGCGTTTGTCTGCCTGGGCAAAGGCGTTTATCGATTACACGGCGTGCCGCGCATGAACGAGCGCCCGAAGAAGGCATTGTTTCAAGCTCTGCGCGAGTTGGGTTATCGTGTGGATTCTCCGACAGAAAAACTGCCTGCCGTGATTCACGGCAGCGGCCCAAAACCCGGCGCGAAGTGCACGGTGAACATCGAGGAGAGTTCGCAATTCGCCTCCGCCTTGCTGCTCTGCGCGAAAGTCGGTGGATGGAATGTTGAAGTCATTGGTGAAGATGCCGAAGAATCGCCTTATGTTTTGATGACTTCAAAATTGATTGATGCGTTTCCCAAGCGTGGTGGAAGATTTCAAATCGAGCCGGATGCAAGCAGTGGGAGCTACTTTTGGGCCGCAGGAAAAATTGCCAAATCGCCAGCATTCATGGAATTCTCCGAGCAGTTCGGAATCGAAGTCGAAACCCGAATCGCGAATCGGATTAGTGTTGCAAAATGGCCAGACTCCGGTTGGCAAATTGATGAGAATTTTGACAAATTCCCCGTCTTCGGAAGTGGAATGCACAAATTCATCGAATTAACATCTCAGGGAAAGTTCTCGGGTCGTGAAGCGGCTGAGCAGGTACTTCGTGCGCAGGATAAAGGTGAAATCTCGCGAATAAGTGACCTTGGTGACAGCATCATGACCGCGATTGTGATGACTGCAGCCGATGATTATCTACCGGGCGGAGTGGACTTTTTCCGCTTCATTGACCTCGGCCGTCTCCGCCTCCAGGAAACTGAGCGCGTCGTCGCTCTGCGCACGGAATTAACCAAATGCGGCGCGAAGGTCATTGAGGAAGGCGACACGCTGACGGTTTATCCATCGAAATTGCACGGCGCGGAGATTGAAACCTACAACGACCATCGCATGGCGATGTGTTTTGCAATTCTGGGATTGAAAGTTCCGGGGATAAAACTTAAAAACCCCGCGTGCGTGAAGAAAACGTTTCCCAATTTCTTCCAGAAACTCGCCGGCGCCCCACCCCACGGTCTTGGCGCGACGATTCTGGATGCGCGGTCTGGACGGAAACTCTCGCATGATGAATTGTTTGCGGAATAATGGTAGCGGCACCTCGGCAGAGTGCCGCTGATTTTAAAAAGTTTGCTGCGCTCTGCCGAGGCGCAGCCACGAAAAAGATTTTGAACCACCCTATTGTAATCGCCATTGACGGCACGAGCGCGAGCGGCAAGAGCACCAACGCCAAGTTGGTTGCGAAAGCGCTCGGCTACGTTTACGTCGACACCGGGGCCATGTATCGCACGTTCGCGTGGCATTGCCTCCAGAATAAAATCGACACGCATGAATCCAAAGCCATTGCGGCCGCCCTCCGCAAATGGAAGACGTCGCTCGAAAACAAGGATGGTCACGTGCACTTGCTCGTCGACAGCTATTATCCCGAAAAGGAAATCCGCACCGCGGAAGTCAGCGCCGCGACCTCCCTGGTAGCCGCCAATCCAAAAGTGCGCGAGTGGATGAAGAAAAAGCAGCGCGAATGCATCCAGTTCGGCAACCTTGTTATGGAAGGCCGCGACATTGGCACGAACGTGTTTCCCGAAACGGATTACAAGTTTTACCTCGACGCGCACCTGGAAGAGCGCACGAAACGCCGCGCCGCCGAAGGCGTGAACGAGAATCTCGCCGCCCGCGACCAACGCGACAGCCAGCGCGCCGCCGCTCCGCTGATGATCGCTCTCGGCGCCAAAGTCATCAATAATTCAACGATGACCGCCGCGCAGACAAGCGAACTTATTATCAATGATATCAAGGCGAGACTCACTCAGGGCAAATAACTGAACATCTTTTGAAAGCACCAAGCACCAAGCACCAAGCACCAGAGAAACTTCAAGCTCCAAGCTTCAAGCGCGCTCGAGAGTTTTTGAAATTTGATGTTTGGAGCTTCTCTGGTGCTTGGTGCTTGGATTTTGGACGCTTTTCGCCGAGCACTGCGCCATGAACTTCGTTTACTTTCTCGGCTGGAGTTTTTTTCGTACGCTCTATTCCACCTATTTTCGATGGAGTGTTTTCAATGCCGAACGCGTGCCGCTGAAAGGTCCGGTCATCCTCGCCTCCAATCATGCCAGTTATCTTGATCCGCCGCTGGTCGGCTCCGGAGTTCATCGCGGCATCAATTATCTCGCGCGCGATACGTTGTTTCGCTACCCCGGCGTCGGCTGGCTCTTGCGCAAATGGAACTCCGTCCCCGTGGATCGCGATGGCGGCGGCGCGGCGGGATTAAAGGCTATTCTCGATCGTCTGCTGGCTGGCGGCGCGATTATTCTTTTTCCCGAGGGCACCCGCACGCGCGACGGCAAATTGCAACCTGCGCGTTCAGGCATCGGTTTGACGGTGATTAAATCCACTGCGGCAGTCGTGCCGGCGCGCGTGTTCGGCACCTTTGAAGCGTACGGGCGCAACATGAAATATCCCAAGCCTCATCGCGTCGCCGTGAAATACGGCCGGCCGATGTATTTCGAAAAACTTCGCGCCGAAGCCAAAACCTGTTCCAAACCACGACTCAAACAAATCTACCAGGAAGTGGCGGATGAGATTATGGCAGCGATTGCGAAGCTGGAGCCGTATGAGGATGTGGAGAAGTTTGGATGAATCGTGAAACGTGATTTTATTGCGAAGTCACGTTTTACGTTTCACGCATCACGCCTCAAATCCCAAGATTCGACAGCATGTTGCTGATGTTATTCACCAACTGCACCAACTGCGGATGAGATTTTTCGAAACCGCCCACGGACGAAGACAGGCCCTTCAATGACAGCTCCAGCAATTCGGGATTTTGTTGCGAGCGCGTCGCTTCGTGGGCGGACATTTCGGTGAACCCGGCAATACTTTGCGCGCTCTCACTGTTGGTCTTGGAAAGCGTCGCGATTTCGGACTTCAACGTGCCCAATAGTTGAAGCAATTCACGTTTGCGATCATCCTTGATGGAATCCGACGCTTGAATTTTTGCTTCAATATTACTGAGCGTATCGTCGATCATAGTGGTCCTTTACAACAACATACCGGAGAGCGTTGCTTCATCAAGCGCCCAACGGACAATTATTTTTTCGCTGCCGCCAATTCGGCTTTGGTTTCCGCCTGGATATCTTCGAGATCGGGCCGGAGTTCTTCCTTCGTCTTTTTCTCCATGCGATCGATAAACAAGATGCCGTGCAAATGATCCCATTCATGCTGAACGGCGCGCGAAAGCAATCCCCCGGCGCGAAATTCAATCATCTTGCCCTTTTCATTCATCGCTTTGACATCGACAAATTGCGGGCGCGTGATGTCCGCGAAAACTTCCGGAAAACTCAAACAACCTTCCGGCCCCGCCACCGGTTCGCCCACGAGCGTTAATTCAGGATTAATCAACGCCAACGGCATGTGTTCTTCCACATCCACCGGTTTGCCTTTGATTTCCATCGTGGACGGACGATCCGTCACGCCGCGCACATCGATGACCGTGATCTGCACCGCTTGTCCAATCTGCTGCGCGGCGAGGCCGACGCCTTTATAGGCGTACATCGTCTCGAACATATCATCGATCAGCTTTTTGATATCCGGCGTGATGGTTTCAACGCGCGCACCTTTCTTGCGCAACACCGGGCTGCCATATTTGACTACTTTTAAAATCATGAATTAGTTTGAAGTTTCACAGGCACCGTCACTCGACACTGACGCCGAGAATTTGCAGGATACGCTCCAACTCGTCATCACTATAAAACGAAATATCCAACCCGCCTTTCCCCTGCGCGTAACGCAAATTCACTTTGGTGCCGAGTTTTTCGCGGATGCGATTTTCGAGATTCGCGACATGCGCGTCCTTCGTGAGCGGCGTGATTGTGGCAGGTTTCGCCGGACCAGATGCGCGCTCTTCCAACTTCGCGACCAAACCTTCCGTCTGGCGGACGTTGAGGCCCTCTTTGATGACGCTCTCGGCCGCCTGTTGCTGAAGTTTTTCGGTGGCGAGACCGAGCACTACTTTCGCGTGACCGACGGACAGTCGCCCATCGCGGATATAGCCCTGCAACACCGTCGGCAATTTCAGCAGGCGCAGGGCGTTCGCCACCACCGCGCGGCTTTTGCCGACCTTGGTCGCGACTTCTTCCTGCGTCAATTGAAACCGCGACATCAGTTCCGAATAACCCTGCGCCTCTTCGATGGCGTTCAGGTTTTCGCGCTGCAAATTTTCGATGAGGGCGAGTTCCAGCACGGCGCGGTCATCGGCTTCGCGCACGATGATGGGAACCTCGGGCAAGCTGAGAAGTTGCGCCGCGCGCCAGCGACGTTCGCCCGCGATGAGTTCGAAATGATCCCCACGATCGCGGACGATCAGCGGTTGGACAATGCCCTGCTCGCGGATCGAATTTGCCAGTTCCTGCAAGGTCTCCGGCGTGAAATCTTTTCGCGGCTGAAAGGAACACGGACGAATACGCCCGAGCGGCACGCGCTGAACCCGTTCGCGGGAAT
>DASZPR010000492.1:0-6929 GCA_035550235.1 Verrucomicrobiia bacterium
AACACGCGTCCTCGTAAGCCGGAATCAAATGGCTGGGATCACCGCCGATCAGGGTCGCGATGCGTGACAGAAGCTCCTTCGCATCCTTCGCGCCATGGCCGTAATTTTTCGATTCATCGGCAATGAGCGAATCATCGCGCCAAATCGGAACGCCGTCCTTTCGCCAGTAGGCAGCGAGTGCCCAGCGCGGCAACTGTTCGCCGGGATACCATTTGCCCTGCCCGTAGTGCAGCAGCGATCCGGGCGCGAATCTTTTGCGAAGCCGCTTAATGAGTTCGCCGGACAAAATTCTTTTTTTGTGCGAGACAGCGGTGAAATTCCATTCCGCCCCGTCGGGGTCGTCAATCGAGATGAACGTCGGCTCGCCACCCATCGTCAGACGCACGTCACCCTTTTTCAGGTCGTCATCAATCGCGTGGCCGAGTGATTCGATTTTTTCCCACTGGTCGCGGGTGTAAGGCAGCGTGACGCGCGGTGATTCATGAACGCGCGTGACGTTCATGTCGAAACTGAATTCACATTCGCACTCATCCACGCCGCCGGAAATCGGCGCAGCGCTCGAAGGTTCGGGCGTGCAGGCAAGCGGGATATGCCCTTCGCCCGCGAGCAAACCGGAGGTCGGGTCGAGGCCAATCCAGCCGCCGCCGGGAAGATAAACTTCGCACCACGCGTGCAAATCCGTGAAATCCTTTTCCGCGCCGCTTGGGCCATCCAGGGATTTTTGGTCAGCTTTGAGCTGAATCAAATAGCCGCTGACAAATCGTGACGCGAGGCCGCAGTGACGAAATAACTGGCACAGCAGCCACGCGGAGTCGCGGCATGAACCGCTGAGATTCGTGAGCGTTTGCTCAGGCGTCTGGACGCCGGGTTCAAGTCGGATGAGATATTTGATGTCTTTCCAAAGCCGCTGATTAACGGCGACGAGGAAATCAATCGTGCGAGGTTTTTCTTTTTCGGCAATCTCCAATCGTTCTTTTTTTGTCCGACGTTTGGTTTCGCCGAAGATGTCGCGTCGCAGCGCTGTTAGATATTTTGTAAACTGCGGCGTAAGCCAGCATTTGCGCTGGAACGGCGCGAGTTCGTGGTCCAGCGCGGAGTCATAGGCGAAGGGAAATTTTTCCGCCTGCGGTTCGAGGAAAAAATCGAATGGATTCAGCACCGCCATTTCTGCGACCAAATCCACTTCCACGCAAAACTCACGCGTCGGTTGCTCAAAGACGAGTCGAGCCGCGTAATTCGACTGCGGGTCCTGTATCCAGTTGATGAAATGCTTCTCCGGCGCAATTTTCAGCGAGTAGCTGAGGATGCGCGTGCGCGAATGTGGCGCGGGGCGCAAGCGCACGACCTGCGGACCGAGATTAACCAGCCGGTCGTACAGGTAGTGCGATCTGTGGTGAAGAGCGACGTGGATGGACATTCGTTACGAACCTGGGGAGTGGTCGGAACCGCGCGCGCATGATCCCGAAGTTTGCTGTTGCTGCTCTTCCTGTTGCACGAAGTGGTACTCGTCCTCCGAGCCGAAGGCGTGAAAAATGTAAGCGTTGAAGAGCGCCTCACCAATGTGGTTGAGCTTGAGTTGCACCTGATCGAGAAAATCGTGCAGTCCGGCGTCAAAAATTTCTTCGATGGTGCAAAATTGGAGTTCGGCCGCGAGGCGTCCGCAAAGTTTTTCGGCGTCGTTGGAAAATCGCCGATCGGAAACTCCCGAAATCCGGCGCAAGGCGTTATTCAGACGTTCAACGCAAAAGCGCACCGAGCGCGGAAAATTTTCATTCAACAACAGCATGTCGGCCGCGTTCCGCGGATGCACTTCGGCGCCGTAGGCGGACTTAAAAACATCCCAGGCGCTACAGGAGCGAAGAATCGCCGACCATTCCAGCGCTTCGGTCTGGTTGACGGTCTTCGGCATTCCGCGCGCAGGCAGCGTGTGATAGCGCACATCGAGGATGCGTGAGGTTTTGTCCGCGCGTTCGATAAACCTTCCCGCCTGGCTGAACCACCAGCCTTCGTTGTGAATATGCGTCGCGTAACTCAGGCCGACGAGTTGCAGCGAACTGGATTTGATGGCATTGAAAAAATCGGTCGGACTGTCGAGCCAAATCTGTCGCGCTTCCGGCGAGAGAACGAAGAGATAGAGGCGGTTCAATTCTTCCCATGTTTCAACGGGGATCTGATCACGCACCGTTCGCGCGTTTTCACGGGCCTGGCAGATGGAGGACACGATGGAGTTTGGATTTTCCTGGCGGAAGACCATGAATTCGGCCACAGCGGACGCGGTGGCGCGTTGTTTTTGCTCGATGAATGATTCCTGATCGCCGGTCGCCTGCACGATGGGCATCCAGTGATCGTGCAAACCTTCGTCGTCAAGGCTGCGAAAATCGAGTAGTAGTTGCAGGTTCACATCAAGGATGCGCGCAATGTTTTCCGCGCGCTCGATGTAACGCGACATCCAATAGAGTGAGTTCGCAACGCGCGAGAGCATTTCAGATTACGAACTGAAAAACGAATCCGCTGTGGCGTTCGCAATTTGTAATTCGCAACTCGCAATTCGATTTATACATTTCCCTAAGGCACCCACGGATCTTTGTTGCCGTCTCCTTGCGAAGAGTTCACCACGAGCGAGCCTTTGATAGTCCGCTAAAAGCGCATCGGATAGTTCTAATTTGGCCATGGCGGTCATTTTGTAACAAGCCGGTGGATAAAAAACCGTCGTGAATTTGCAAAAGATACATTTTCACAGGGGCTTCCCGTCGTTCCGGCAATTGTGATTCGCATTCAGCAATTGCCTTGCCGAGTTTTTGCGGCTGGGATCGCAATTGCGGGACTTGCACGTTGGGGTGGAAGCCGGCTTGCGCGCCCCGAAATAGGCAGCGAGCTATTTTTTGCCAACCTCACTGGTGCGCACAGTTTCGTGAATGAACTTCATTTTATCAACCGCAGGATCCGACAGCACGAACGGGTAAATATCCGGCAAGCCCATACCGCGATTCAACGAGTTCAGCGCGTGGGTGAGGGGCAGCCAGTTTTCCAGGATGCGATTAAATCCGTCGGCGGTTTCATCCACCTTCCTGGGATCGGAAGTCATGCTCGGCGCGGAAGGATGTTTTGGCCGAAGCGTCATGCCGAAACCCGCCGCGGTTTCAATCATATCAATGATATGAAGATAATGCGCGAACGTCTCTGCCCAATCCTCCCACGGGTGGGAACTGGCGTAAGCGCTGACGTGGCGTAGCTGCCAATCCGCCGGGGCACCCTGGGCATAATACGCTTGCAGAGCAGTAGAATAATCATACGAGTCGTCCCCGAACAATTCTCGAAACCGTTTCAACCGCGGCGTGTCGGCGATGAGTTGGTCCCAATAGTAATGCGCGATTTCGTGGCGAAAATGACCGAGCAGCGTCCGGTAAGGTTCGTGAAAACTCACGCGGCGCTTTTCGCGCTCCGCGTCGTCCGCCTCGGCAATATTCAGCGTGATCAGGCCGTTGCTGTGGCCGGTAAGGATGGGAGCCCGGCCTGGGACCTCGGCGAGAAAATTGAATTGCAGCGCCGGACGATTTTGCCGGACCGCCAACGGAAGATGCAAGTGGAGCAGCGTGTAGATCAATCGGCGTTTGGCCAGTTCAAGCTTGTGCCAGCGTTCCAGGTTTCCGGCTACGGTGAGATCGGGAATAGTTTGATTTAACCGGCATGAAAGGCAGAAGGGCGCGGCATCATCTGCCGGCACGAGCCAGTTGCACACGGAATGCTCGCGGCCGTTTTGGCATTGTAGGTATCTCCGGCCTTTCGCCACGGCCGCCAACGCTCGCCAGGAATTATCGGCGTCCGCTTCCAGCGCGCTCAGGTCCTGGGCGTCGGGCAGGAAGCCGAGCGCGTAACCGCATTTCACGCACCGGACATTTTCAAAAAACACCAGGTTGCCGCAATGGTCGCAGTAAAAAATTTTCATTTCTGAGTCGGTCAGTAAAGCCTTTGTTCCGCCGTGGAAAAATCAGCAGATCACCCCACCGGCGAATGGTGATGCAACCGGAAAGAAAATCATTAGGTTTGGAGGTGAGGATCGGGAATCGAGCCGACTTCAGGAGATAAGGGCTTTGCCGACAATTCCCGACAAAAGACGTGTCGCAATACGACAACCACATGTCACATTGCCACCAAGTGTGAAAGTGCACAAAAACATGGAAACGATTGGTTCTATTGGGTTCTTAAACGGCATTTAAGGAAGTGAAATTGTGGTTTAGCAAACCGCCGCCTTCAGCCACTTGGCCATCTCTCCCAACCAATTGATTCTATTGAAGAATCCCTGCATTCGAGACCGAAGATTTCGATCCTGAATTGACATCTGCCGACATTCGGCAATAGGAAGCACCGCAACGCTCAAAACCGCATACTGTCGTTAAGGTTGGCAACGTCACGGCCAAAATCTATAAGCGAAGGGATAAAGGCAAGTCCACAGAACGAAATATTTTCGAAGTTGCAGATTACACCACTGGTATGCAGCCACCCGGCCACTTGGCTGCGAGTCCAGTCACAATTTTGCCGCTATTTACTGTGCGACCAAAGCATCCACCGCCACGGGGCCGGGGCCGCGATTGATGATGCTGATGGAGTGTTTACCCGGAATCAGGCCTGCCACTTTAAAGACCACTTGTTCCGGCTGGCGCGTGCCGGAGGTGGAAAGGTCCGCCGTAGCGCGCGTTTGGCTGTCGATCTGCACTTCAATTTTTCCGGCACCTGCCTCTTTGGGCGAAATGACCGAAACGTTGCTCCCGGTGAATGAACAACTCCAGACATCGCCGGGTGTCTGGCTTATGGTGAGGTCGTTATTGAAATCACCGGTGCCGAGATTGCAGCGGCGAATCCAGCCCGGAGCAATCACCCCTGGATCGTCGTCGTTAATCCAGCCTTTGTCGTGCGTTATGCGCAAAACCCGGCATGCTGACGCCAGCGATTGATTAGTGATTCCTGGCAATGGTTGAACGGTTGCACTGGGCGTGACTGTCAGCCCCCTTTCGTCCTGGATAAATGTCAGCACAATATCGGAGCCAAGAAGGTTGACTTTCGACACCTTGCCCAAAGTCGGCCCCCCTGGGCCAAGGGATTTGAGTGTGATTGGGCCGCCGTTCCAATTCAGCATCGTGGCGTAGACGTTCCCGTTATTGCGCGTGTAGCAGACCGTGTCATCGCCATAGACTTCGAATGGTCGCGAGCCATAAACCGCTTCGCCGTTGATCTTCAGCCACGCGCCGATGTCTTTGCTAATCCGAATCACCTCCGGATCAAGATCGCCGCGGCCATGTTGGGTTAGGTTGAGCAGCATGGTGCCATTGCGTGAAACGTTTTCCATGAGTGAGCGAATGATGCTTCGCGCGTCCGTGTATTTCTGTCCGGTTCGGTAGTGCCAATCTGCGATACTCGTCTCGGTCTGGAACGGATAGGCCATGATCTGTGATTCAATGATGGCTTCGGTGCTTTTGACGAGGGAACGGTCGACGAATGGAAGCAATTCGGGGTTGTTTTGAAAGCTATTGTAACGCCCGCCCACGCCTTTGAGGTTGAGCACAACCTCCATTTTACCGTGATTCCATTCCAGCGATTTATTGTAATAGTTTGCGGCTAACGGCGGCGCGAGAAATCCGAGCCCCATGTGAACGCCCATGTCTAATTGCGAATCGCCCGCGTGCTCGTCGAAGTATAGGACGTCGGGATGATACTTGGTGATGGCGTCATCCACTCGCCACATGAATTGGTTGGCAAAAGGCGAATGCAAGGGGTCTCTATTGTTATGGGGCGGGCCGTAGAGATCGACCGGATCCATGCCCTCCCACCATTTTCCGGCGCCATTGAGAATGGTCTGGAGCGCATCGTAAGGCACGCCCTTCAGCGGACCTTTTTTGTCGCTGGTGTAACGCACCGGCATGAATTGGCCCCAGGTTCGTGCTGGGGTGTCGTGAAAGCCGATGCCAAAACGCAGCCCGTGCTGGCGCGTGACTTTTTCCCATGTGCCGACAATGTCCACCCTGGGTCCTACCTTCACCGAATTCCACGGTTGATATGTTGAGTCAAAGCAATCGAAGTTATCGTGATGAGCACCCATCGCCATGAAATAGCGCGCACCCATTTCGACGTACAAATCCATCAACCCATTTGGATTCCATCGGTCAATCACCCAATTGTGGGCGACGTCCTTGTAACCGTATTCGGACGGATGCCCGAAATGATTGGTGTGGTAACGATATTGCGCGCTGCCCTCCTGATACATGCCGCGCGAATACCAGTCGCCATCCTCGGGCATGGACTGCGGATCCCAGTGCGCCCAGGCGCCGAACTTGGCGTCGCGCCACCACTCAGGCACGGTATAGATCCGGCTAATCGCCTTCCAATCGGGGGAATAGGGGCCGGCCGCCACGGGCAAGGGTGGGAGGTTCCAAATGTCTGGCGGCAACCCGAGGTTTCCGTCGCCCACTGCGATGCGGTCAAGGTTTACCGGGACATCGTTGGTTGACACGCTGATCGTCAACGTGGCATTGGCGGGAATCGCGAGCTCGATAATTGCGTTGAGGAACGAATTTGTAAGCGCGCCTGATGAATGAACATTTACCGTACGCGGCGGTTGATCGTTGATGGCGACGCTGATCGTGCCCACTTCCACCGAGGCATAACGAAGCGCCAATTTACTGGCGGCTGGCATACCCGTGTACTTGATACCCTGACCGGGTTTCGCCAAGGCGACTGAAGCCGCACCAGAGGCGTCGAGATCGGTTATCTCCGAGGCGTCGCCGATGCGTTGAGCGGCTTCTGCCTCGAAGGTGTGTGTTTCGGCGACGGCAGAAAAGGAAAACAAGAATGAGAATGCTGAAACCAATCGATAGAGTTTGAACGGAGTCGTCATCAGTTCATGTGAGCAGATTATTATTCTGAGGCCGGCTTCA
>DASZPR010000493.1:0-1692 GCA_035550235.1 Verrucomicrobiia bacterium
GACTGCCACGCGCCGCAATGGAACAGTGATGAACTCAGAGAGCGTTCCCAGCGGCACGCAGAAGATGAATAAGAAAAATGGAAAGAAACTTTCCCGTAAAAACTTCGGCCCCCAGGCCAGGCCCATCAGTCCATAAATCCCGATGAAAAGTGCGACGATGGAAATACGTGGCTGCTGCAAACGATAGCCCGCGATGTGAAATAAAAGGCCCAACGCGACGAGAGCCAAACCCGGTGTCCATACCGTCATCGGCTGCCGCAGCAATTCCTTCCGTTTCCACCAGAACAAGCCCAGTACCAACAGGGGCGCGATCATCATCTGGTGATCGTCCGTCTCCGCTTCCGCGGATTTGGCGGTGCCGATGATATAAATCCATTTCAGGAGCGAAGAGGTGTCCAGATAGCCGAAGGTCGAGTTTCCCAGGAACTGAAACAATGCAAGCCAGGCTGCGAGGAGAACAAAGAAAAACCGTTTGTTGGGCAGCCGGCACCAGGCGTCGACCAGCTCGGTTTGAAACTCTTCCAGGATTCCCGTTGTCGATTGATTATCCACGCGCACAAAATTGCAGCCTCTTAGATACAAAAATCCGGGGAATTGCTCAATTAAAATCGAAGCGCCCTGAATAATCTTCTCACCTTTGAGGCTTGAAATACTATCCCTCAGCGGGTCTGCTTGTTCAACAGAATGAGCGACGCCACACCAGAGGAGCTTTCCCGGCCCGACGAGAATCGATTTCCCCCTCCGTCCGCGGCCAATTGCTCACGATTTTTCATCGTCGGCCTCGTGTTGCTGACGCTGCTTGGTTTCGGCCTCCGCGTTTTTCGGTTGCGCAACCAATCCTTCTGGATCGATGAAGTCACATCGGTAATGGCGGCTCAAGGACCGCTCAAGGGAATTTATCAGCGGAGCGTGTTGGCCGCGAATTCATTGCCTACCTATTTTCTCATGTTGAAGCCGTTCGTGGCCGAATCCGGCCCGAATATCGAATTCCGCGCACGGCTGCTCTCCGTCATCGCCGGGGCGTTCTCGGTGCCGGTGTTTGTTGGGGTAGTTTATTGGTGGCGGAAGCGGCGCGGGACGGCGTTGCTCGCCGGAACCCTGCTCGCCGTGAATCCTTTGCATCTGTGGTATTCGCAGGAAGTGCGCGGTTATGCAGTGATGTTGTTATTCGGCCTAGTTGCCCTCCTGGGCTTTGAACTCGCGCGCGAGAAAAAGCGGATCATTTGGTGGGCGCTCTACGCAATCAGCGCAATCCTGGCCATCGCGGTACATCGGACGGGAATTCTTTTTCCCGCTGCGTGCGGATTGTGGCATGCGTGGGACGTGGTGAAAAAACGGGATACTTGGAAGGACCTGCTGGGCCATTTGCCAGTGATTGTGGCGACGTTGGCGGCACTGGCGTTGAAATCTTATCCGCCAACGGAAGGTTATGGCCGCAGCGCCAGCGGATTGGAAATCATCTATACTTTTTTGACATTTGTGGGCGGATATTCCTTCGGGCCATCGGTCACGGACATCCAATCGCACGGACCACTGGCGGCAATTTCCCGGCACGCATTCGAGACCGGGATTTTGGGCGCCGTGCTTGCAGCGCTGGCATTGGTGTTCATTTTGAATTTTCGAAAATTCATTTCCGGCCGCGAAATTCAATTGGTGATTTTGGGAGTGGGCATGGTCAGCGTTTACGCTTTG
>DASZPR010000494.1:0-2409 GCA_035550235.1 Verrucomicrobiia bacterium
GCTGCGCAGCGCTTTTTCCACCCGGCGCACGCAATTGTCACAGGTCATTCCCGAGATCCCGATGTCGTGCGTTTCCAAAGTGCTCGTGCCGGCAATATTTTCACGTTGATTCATAAGATAGTTGCTCCTGCTCCACAGTCGCACAAGCTGCGCCGCATGCAAATCGTGCAATAGGCCGCATTGCACCCCATGGCGCGAACATGGTAGTGTGGCAGGGATGCCGGACATTGTGCTGACCACCCTCAACGCGAAATATATCCATGCCGCGTTCGGCCTGCGCTATCTCCTGGCCAATCTCGGCGAACTCAAGTCGCGCGCCGAAATCGCCGAGTTCGACATCAACCAGCGGCCGGTCGACATCGCGGAACAATTGCTCGCACGCAATCCGCGCCTTATCGGATTTGGAATTTATATCTGGAACGTGGCGCAGACCACCGAGGTTATTTCGACCATCAAGCGCGTTCGCCCCGAAATTGTCGTCGTGCTCGGCGGGCCGGAGGTGAGTTATGAAACGAATGGGCAAAAGATTGTTGAGCTCGCGGATTACGTCATCACCGGAGAGGCGGATTTGAAATTTGCCGAGGTGTGCGGAAAAATTCTCGGCTCCACCGCTGCGCAGCCTAGGTTGCCAAAGGTCATTCCGTCCGAGTTGCCCGATATGGCGAACCTCGCGCTGCCCTATGAACTCTACACGACGGACGACATTGCGCATCGCATCATTTACGTCGAAGCCTCGCGCGGGTGCCCTTTCACGTGCGAATTTTGCCTGTCGTCGCTGGATGTCCCGGTGCGCCAGGTTCCCCTGCCCGCCTTGCTCGATCAATTGCAAGGGCTGCTGGACCGCGGCGTGAAGCAATTCAAATTCGTCGATCGCACGTTCAATCTGAACGTGAACATCAGCAAAGCCATCCTGGAATTTTTTCACGCGCGATATCAGCCGGGGCATTTCTTCCATTTCGAAATGGTTCCCGATCGCTTGCCGGAAACACTGCGGGAAAGCATCGCGGCGTTCCCGCCAGGCGCGCTGCAATTCGAAGTCGGCGTGCAGACGTTCAACGAGGAAGTGGGTGGGCTCATCAAGCGGCGGCAGAATTATGAACGGCTCGAGGATAATTTCCAATTTCTGCGAACGCAAACCGGCGTGCACATTCATGCCGACCTGATTGTGGGGCTGCCCGGTGAGACAGTGGAAAGTTTCGCCGGGGGTTTTGATCGATTGATCGCACTTGGGCCGCAGGAAATCCAAGTGGGCCTCCTCAAGCGACTGCGCGGCACGCCGATTGTGCGCCACGATGCCGAATGGCAGATGGTTTACAACCCGCACTCGCCTTACGAGATTTTGCAGAACAAACTGATTGATTTTGCAACGATGCAAAAGCTGCGGCGGTTTGCGCGCTATTGGGACATGGTCGGCAACAGCGGCAATTTCATCGCCACCACGCCGTTGCTGTGGGCGGATGCCTCGCCGTTTCACGCGTTCCTGCGTTGGAGCGAATGGTTGCACGGAAAAACGAGGCGCACCGACGGCATCGCCCTGCTGCGGTTGATGAAATTGATGTTTGAATATCTAACCGTGGAAATCCGCCAGGACCCGCGCAAAGTTGCCGAGACACTTTGGAGCGATTACAAACGCGGCGGCCGCCACGATAAACCGGGATTTATGAAAGATTATCTCCCCGAGCTCACCGACAAATCAGACTCTCGGAGCAAGACCGCGCTGCCGAAGCGGCAGGCGCGGCATTTGGTTTAGCCCTACTGAAGATCGCCATTTTTGTGCGCCTTCGCTAGCACGATCATTGCGTCGAATTGACCCCTGCCTCCGAACATATTGTAATTTGTCGTCGTAAACTTGGGAATCAACTCATTCAAAACGGCCCATTGCTCGGCTTGATACGCGTGCAAGGCGTAATCGTTATAAACGTACGTTTCCATAGGATTCAGTTCAAAGAATCGATCGTAGGCGCTTTTGATATCCCCCCATACTTCCGGTTGTTTCCAATATTCAGTTTTGGCGGCGCCCGAGAGTCTGGAATTAATCTCGCTATGCGCAAATACAAGGGTTAAGGGAACCTGCCCGCCCCATCTGGTCGACCGCACACATTCCCGCCCAAACGCCACCGCTTCTTCATCGGTTCCGTACCATTTTGCCTGAAGATACTCTTCTTTGTTCCAACAGGCGGTATAGTTGTTAGTGTCCAACTCCATAACACGATTAAACCAAAGCTCCATCTCCTTGCGGTCGCTCCCTTGCCCCAGAACAACCATCATCATCTGGATGGCGATCTTAGGTTCTTTGGGATTTAACTTCCACGCGTGCTCCAAGTCTCCTCGCGCTGCGACAAGATTTGTCGCGAGCTGTGCCCATCCTTCCTTGGTCACCGTGTCTGCGTAACCCCTGCCCCGAGCATT
>DASZPR010000495.1:0-10160 GCA_035550235.1 Verrucomicrobiia bacterium
CGTTTCCGCTGAATGGTTCGTTCCCGACGGCCACCGCGCAATATGAAAAGCGCAACCTGGCAATGGAGATTCCGGTTTGGGACGAGAAAACGTGCATTCAATGCCTGAAGTGCGTGGCGATTTGCCCGCATGCGACGATTCGCGCGAAGGTGTATCAGCCCGAGGCGCTGAAAGACGCGCCCGCGACGTTCAAGAACACGGAATCGCGCGTGCCGGATTTCAAGGGACAAAAATTCACGCTGCAAGTGGCGGCGGAGGATTGCACGGGTTGCCGTTTGTGCGTGGATGTTTGCCCGGCGAAGAACAAAACCGAAGCGAAGTTGAAGGCGATCAATATGCGGCCGCAAGCACCGCTGCGGTTGCAGGAGCGCGAGAACTGGAATTTCTTCCTCGGGCTGCCGGAAATCGATCGTCGCAAAATCAAGACCACGCAATTGCGGCAGCAGCAGTTGTTGCGGCCGTTGTTTGAATTCAGCGGCGCGTGCGCGGGTTGCGGCGAGACGCCTTACATCAAGATGCTCACGCAGTTGTTTGGCGATCGCGCGGTGATTGCAAATGCGACGGGTTGTTCATCGATCTACGGCGGTAATCTGCCGACGACGCCTTATTGCAAAAACGCCGAGGGGCGCGGGCCAACGTGGAATAATTCGTTGTTCGAGGACAACGCGGAGTTCGGGATGGGTTTTCGTGTGTCGCTCGACAAGCAGATGGAGTTCGCGACGGAACTCGTGAAGAAACTCGCGCCGCAGATTGGCGACGGGCTCGTCAATGATTTGCTGCTGGCGGATCAAAGCGATGAGGCAGGGATTTATGAGCAGCGCGAACGCGTGGTTGCGCTGAAAAAGAAAATCGAAAACATCACCTCGCTGGAGGCGAAGGCGTTGCTGCCGATTGCCGATGCGCTGGTGAAGAAGAGCGTGTGGATTCTGGGCGGCGACGGCTGGGCTTATGACATTGGTTACGGCGGGCTGGATCACGTGCTTGCCAGCGGGCGCAATATCAACGTGCTGGTAATGGACACCGAAGTTTATTCCAACACGGGCGGGCAGATGTCGAAATCGACGCCGCGCGGCGCAGTGGCGAAGTTTGCCGCGGGCGGCAAGCCAGCGGGCAAGAAAGACCTCGGGCTGATTGCGATGACTTACGGGAATATTTACGTGGCGAGCGTGGCGATGGGCGCGAAGGATGAACACACGTTGCGTGCGTTTGTGGAGGCGGAATCGTTTAACGGGCCCTCGCTGATTATTGCTTACAGCCATTGCATCGCGCACGGCATTGCGCTGGACCAGGGCATCGGCGCGCGGCAGCAGAAGCTGGCGGTGGATTCGGGCCAGTGGTTGTTGTATCGCTACGACCCGCGCCGCGCGGAGATGGGCGAGAACCCGCTGCAGCTTGATTCATCGGCTGCGAAGATGAAGGTGCACGATTATTTGATGTCGGAAAACCGGTTCAAAATGCTCACGAAGAGCAAACCGGACGATGCGAAGAAATTTTTCGCGCAGGCGCAAACGGACGCGGAGCGTCGGTGGAAATTTTACCAGTTCCTGGCGCAACGCGATTTAAAGGCCGGAACTGCTGCCGCACCGACCCAAACACCTTCCGCGACGGCGGATCAACAACCATAACACTTCGCCGACGTGAAGGAGGTATCTCCGCCTCCTTACGTCGGCGGCTACGAAAACATTTATGGATCTGACGACCTACTACCTCGGACTGAGACTCCGCACGCCGCTTATTGTGGGCGCGTCGCCGCTCTCGGAAGACATCGCAAATATTGAACGCATGCAGGATGCCGGCGCCTCGGCCGTGGTGTTGTATTCGCTGTTCGAAGAACAATTGCGGCAGGATCGGCTGGAATTACATTCGCGGCTGGAGAGCGGGACGCAGAGTTCGCCGGAGTCGCTGACTTATTTTCCGGAAAGCGAGAACTATCAACTGGGGCCAGAGGAATATCTCGCGCACATCCAGAAGGCGAAGAAGGCGGTGCAGATTCCCATCATCGCGAGCCTCAACGGCTCGATGGACGGGGATTGGACGCAATATGCCAAGTTGATTGAACAGGCCGGCGCGGATGCGCTGGAGCTTAACGTTTATTCCATCCCAACCGATATGAACACGACGGGCGCGGAGGTGGAGCAGACTTATTTCGATATTCTCAAAGCGGTAAAGGCTAATGTCTCCATTCCAGTGGCGATGAAGCTGAGCCCGTTTTTCAGCAATTTTGCCAACATGGCGAAGCGGCTGGATGATGCGGGCGCGGATGGGTTGGTGTTGTTCAACCGATTTTATCAGCCGGACATCGATCTTGATACGCTCGAGGTGAAACCGAACATTTTGCTGAGCACGCCGATGGCGATGCGGGTGCCGCTGCGTTGGATTGCGATTCTTTACGATCGCATTCGCGCGAACCTTGCGGCGACGAGCGGCGTTCATCGGGCGACGGACGCGTTGAAGATGCTCATGGCCGGCGCGGATGTGACGATGTTGTGCTCGGTGTTGATTCGCCACGGCATTTCGCAACTGGCGGTCATCGAACGCGACCTGACGAATTGGCTGGAGGAGCGCGAGTATATTTCCGTGCAGCAATTGCGCGGCAGTTTGAGCCAGAAGAATACGGACAATCCGAGCGCCTTCGAACGCGCGCAATATATGAAGGCGATTTCAAGCTATCCGGTGAAAAGAAATTAACGCTTTCTGGAGGAACCTGAGCAACGCCGCCCGGCCGCAATGGGCGGCGTTTTTATTGGTTATTCTGCTTCGAAGGCTCGGACGGGAGTTTTCCCCTTTTCTGTTTTCGCAGTTTAGCTCATCTTGCGGCATGCAATCGCTAAATCTCGAAGAAATCCGCCGCACGGTCCAAGCTGCGCTGGCGGAGGATTTGGGCAGTGGGGACGTGACGACGCTGGCGACGGTGCCCGAGGAGGCGCGCTTCACGGTAGTGATGCGCGCGCGGGAAGTGATGGTGGCGGCCGGGCTGCCGCTCGCGGAAGCGGCCTTTCGTGAACTTTCACCGGACATCCAGATTGAATCACTTGCCCGCGACGGGCATCGCGCGAAGCCTGGCGAAATTTTGCTGCGCATTTCGGGGAACGCACGGGCCATTCTGAGCGCAGAACGGGTGGCGTTGAATTTTACCCAGCGGCTGTCGGGCGTGGCGACATTGACGGCGCAATTTGTAGACGCGATCAAGGGCACGAACGCGCAGATTCTCGATACGCGCAAGACAACGCCGGGGTTGCGGCGGTTGGAGAAATATGCGGTCACCTGCGGCGGCGGCAAGAATCTTCGGCTTGGGTTGTTCGACATGGTGTTGATTAAGGACAATCATTTGGCGGCGTTGCGCGAGGCGAAGCCGAACGCGGTGGCCGCGGCAGTGCAGGCGGCGCGCGCGAAGTATCCGCAGCTCAAGGTGGAGGTCGAGGCGGACACGCTGGATCAGGTGACCCAGGCAGTGGAGGCGGGCGCGGATTTTGTTTTGCTGGACAACATGACGTTGGTGCAATTGCGGCTCGCGGTGCAAAAGTGCAAGGGCCATAGCAAAACGGAGGCGAGCGGCGGGGTGAATCTTTCGACGGTGCGGGGGATCGCGGAGACGGGCGTGGATTTTATTTCGGTGGGCGCGCTGACGCATTCGGCGCGGGCCGTGGATATTGGATTGGATTTCGAGGAATGAGATTTAACGCAAAGACACAAAGAGACGGAGGCGCAAAGATTTTCAATTCCTTTGCGACTTCGCGTTCTTGCGTCTTTGCGTTTATTGCTGCCAGAGCATGACCACCGACGCACAGATTTTAACGGCCTTGCGTTCGGCCAATGAAGGCGGTGTGTCGGGCGCGGAGCTTTCGCACAAGCTGGGCATCAGTCGCGCGGCGATCTGGGCGCGCATTGAGGAGCTTCGACAGGTGGGTTATGACATTGAGGCGACGCCGCACCTTGGGTATCGATTGGTGAGTTCACCGGACGCACTGCATGCCGATGATTTGCTGGCGCGGTTGGGCAAGACGAATGTCGTTGGCCGCGACATTCGTGTGTTTGAAGAAACGACGTCGACGAATGATGTGATTGAAAAGCTCGCGCGCGATCAGGTGAAGGAAGGCGTGGTGGTGTTTGCGGAGTCGCAAACCAAGGGCCGCGGGCGCATGGGGCGCAAGTGGATTTCGCCGGCGCGCAAGGGGCTTTGGTTTTCCATTTTGTTGCGGCCCGATTTGACGCCACAGGAAGCGACGCAATTGACCGTGGCTTCGGCGACGGCGCTGCGCCGCGCGATTGAACGCAACACGGGTGTGAAACCACAAATCAAGTGGCCGAATGATATTTTGATCGGCGGAAAAAAAGTGGCCGGCATTTTGACGGAGTTGAGCGCGGAGTTGGATCGCGTGAAGCACATCATTCTCGGCATCGGTGTGGATGTGAATCTCGGCGCGGCCGAGTTTCCGCAGGATTTGCGGAAAATTGCCACGTCGCTGAAAATCGAAGCGGGCAAAACGATTTCCCGCGCTGATCTGGCGGTGAGAATTTTGC
Source organism: Verrucomicrobiia bacterium (assembly GCA_035550235.1). Lineage (GTDB taxonomy): Bacteria > Verrucomicrobiota > Verrucomicrobiia > Limisphaerales > DASXHY01 > DASXHY01. Next base: position 4,522 of record DASZPR010000495.1, read on the forward strand.
GCGAGTTGGACGCGGATTATGCGCGCATCTGCTCGGGAAAATTCGAGTCGGTCGCACATGAATGGGAGGAACACTGCGGGACGATCGGCCACCCGGTCACGATTCACGTGGGCGACCGGAAAATTCATGGACGGGCGGAGTCGTTGGATGATGATGGGGCGCTACTTTTGCGCACGGAGCATGGGACGTTGGAACGGGTGATTGGCGGGGATGTGACGCTGGCGGGTTGAGCCAAAAACAAAACATCGAACATCGAACATCCAACATCGAATATTCAATGGGCGGCATCTTGAGAGCCATAGCATGTTCAGCATCTGATTTCCTCGCTTTATTTTTTTTCACGCTTCAGGCAGGTTCAACCCACGATGCGCGGCATGATTCTTCTTTTCGATATCGGCAATACGAACACGCACGTGGGGCTCGCGACGGCGCGGCGTGTAGTTAAACAGACGGACATCCCAACGGCGGCGTGGTTGAACGGCGGCGTGCGAGATACGCTGCTGAAATTTGCAGGGCGCAATGAAGTGGCTGGCGCGGCGTTGTGCAGCGTCGTTCCACGCATGACGCCGCTGGTGCTCAAGGCAACCTGGCAGCTTTGGAAGGTGGACGCGCTCGAACTCACGCCGAAGACGTTGCGCGGCGTGGGGATCAATTATCCAAAGCCGAAAACCATCGGGCCGGATCGTCTCGCGAATGCCGTGGCGGCGCGGCATCATTTCGGCGCGCCTTCGGTGGTGGTGGATTTCGGAACGGCGGTGACGTTCGACGTGGTGGATCGAGCGGGTGACTACATCGGTGGCATCATTGCGCCGGGGCTGGCGGCGATGACGGATTATCTCCATGAAAAAACCGCGTTGTTGCCGAGGATTCAAATTCGTGAAGTCAGCAGCGCGATCGGCAAAAGCACGGAGCATGCGATGCTCGCGGGGGCGGTGCACGGTTATCGTGGGTTGATTCGCGGGTTGCTCGGCGAGTTGAAGCGGGAGTTGAAGGCGAAGCGTTTACCGGTGATTGCGACGGGCGGTTATGCAAAGTTGATTGCGTCGAAGATGCCGGAGATTTCCGCGGTGCGGCCGGATTTGACGCTGGAGGGATTGCGGCTGACGTGGCTGGCTCATGGCTGAAGTTTCAGCGTCTCCAGAATTCCTTTCCATAACGGCCTGAAGGCCGCGATCTTGGCTTCGTCCGCATTCTTGTCCTCATTTTCCGGCAGGTAAACGTAGAACTGCAACTCAATAAGGGAACCTTTCTGAAAAAAGATATAGTTAGAGACAAAAAATCGGAAATGCACACTTGCCGGCTTTGAAAAATATTCAACCAATGCACCGTCAAAATCGCCATCCTTCAATCGCTCCCCTTTCACGATGACGGAATTGGTAGGCTTGAAGTTCGAGAAAAAAGTTTGCGTGAAAATTCGATCGGGAGAAGAGTTTGCAAACCTTGAGGGCTCTTCGGCAATAACGAAACTTCCAGTGCCAGGGTGATTCGTATCCGCAAAACGTCCGATGACATGCGGGCGAGGTGATTCCGTAAACTGCCAGGTTTCGGGATAAATGATTTCAAAACGCGCGGACCCTTTGTTTGTCACGGTCGCGGAGGTGAATACTTTGCTCTTTCCGGCCGACATTTCCGCCAGAACAGTGGAAGCGAAGTCATCGGCGCGTGACAAAATTGTGCCGAAGACCAACACAACGAAGAAAGCTGCGCGCAGGACTTTCGAGAATAACGGGCTTTGCATGAGCTTTTTCCTTGGCGGAAGGTAATCGGAACCGAAAAGTGTGTCGATGGCCTTTTGCGGAAAACAATCGTGATTGAAGGCTTGAAACGACCGTGTTGAAATCCGAAACTGCGCGGACATGAATCGTATTGTGGAACGGTTTGCGCAGTTGAAACGCGAAGGCAAAAAGGGTTTTGTGGTTTATATCGGCGCAGGTGATCCGAACCTGGAGGCGACGCGCCAGCTTGGACTGGCGTTCGATAGGGCCGGAGTGGATGTGCTGGAACTCGGCGTTCCTTTCAGCGATCCGCTCGCCGATGGTTTGGTGAATCAGCTCGCGGCGCAACGCGGTCTCGAATCCGGCACCACGCCGCCGAAGGTTTTGGAGATGGTGGCGGGGCTGCGTAAGGAGTCGCAAATCCCGGTGGTGCTCTATATTTATTTCAATCTCATCCACAAGGTAGGTTTGGAAAAATTTATCGCGGATGCGGCGCGCGCGGGCGTTGACGGTTTGCTGGTGCTCGATTTGCCGCCGGAGGAGAGTGAGAATTACGAGGCGCTCATGCGCAAAGCGGGGTTGTGCAATATCTATCTGGTCGCGCCCACGACGCCGGAAAATCGCATCGGGCTGATTGTGAAACGCGGGGCGGGATTTATTTATTACGTCTCGCGCGAGGGCGTGACGGGCATGCAGCAGAAGATTTCGGACACGATTGCGTCGATGACGGGGAAGATTCGGGCGAATACGGATTTGCCGATTGCGATTGGGTTCGGCATTTCGAATCCCGAACAGGCGAAGACGGTGGCGCAATATGCGGAGGCGATTGTTGTCGGCAGCGCGGTGGTGAATCAGATTGCGGAGCATGGGAAAAACGCGGACATGGTTTCGCGGGTCGGCAATTTTGTGAAAACGCTGGTTTCGGCGATAAAATAGCTGCAAATGGGCTTTTGACGGTGCTTTTTTGTTCTGGTAGGCTGTATTTATGACAAAGCCAATCACGATTGACGTGCCGGAGGAGGCCGTCAGAATATTTGGCGATGAAAACGAGAAACGTTTTGGGCGCGAAATGTATGAAACGGCCGTTGTGAAGTGGTTTGATGAAGGGCGTATTTCACAAGGTAAGGCCGCTGAATTGCTCGGGCTTTCACGCCCTGAACTCTTCGATGTTCTTTGGCGGCATAAAGTTTCTCCTATCCAAGTGACGCCGGAAGAACTCACGGAAGAATTAAAAGGTGCTTGAACGTTGGGTCATCAATGCTTCACCGGTCATTCTCCTTTCAAAGGCGGAGGTTATTCATCTTCTGCCCAAACTCTGCGACGAACTAATTATTCCTTCGGGTGTGGTTAACGAAGTCGCTGTTGGCGAACGAGGTGATTTGGGGAGAAAGCGGCTGACAGGAGAAGGCGCGTCTTTCGTGAGGCCCGCTTTGCCCATCGCAAGGGAGTTGACGTCCGCAGAACTGGGGCAAGGTGAAGCTGAAGTGTTGTCCTGGGCGCTGACGCACGAAGGATTCAAAGCTGTTCTGGATGATCGACGCGGCCGACTTTGGGCTCGAAAATTAAATTTACCCCTGATTGGCTCGCTGGGCGTTGTCGTTTTGATGAAACAACGAGGTTTGATTTCGTCTGCGAAGCCGATTCTGCAAAAAATTCGTGACGCTGGCGGTTACGTCAGTGAAACGTCCATTCAAGCGGCCCTTACCGAAGCCGGAGAAATTTAATTTCAAATGAAATCAAAAACCGACATAAAAGACCGTTTCGTCATCATCATGGCGGGTGGGCGCGGGGAGCGATTTTGGCCGGTGAGCCGTGAGAAGACACCCAAGCAATTGCTGACGTTGCTCGGCAAAAAATCGTTTTTGCAGGAGGCGGTGGAACGAGTGCTGCCGTTGGTGCCCGTGAAAAATATTTTTGTCATTACGAACGCGGCGCAATTGCCGGAAGTGAGGAAGCAACTTCCCAAAGTGCCGAAGGAAAATCTCGTGGCGGAGCCGATGGGGCGCGACACGTGCGCGGCGGTGACGCTCGGCGCCGCGCTCGTAGGGGCGCGCTCGACGACTGGCGTCATGGCGGTGCTGCCGGCGGATCACGTGATTCCGGACGCGAAGAAATTTCAGCAGGTGCTGGCGGATGGTTTTGATCTAGCGGCGCGCGGGCGGGCGATTGTGACGATTGGCATCAAGCCGACGGGACCGGACACGGGTTATGGTTATATTCGCGTGGGTGAGGCGTTGCCGGCGCCGGAGGGTGTGAAGCGCTACAAAACTGTTTTTCATCGCGCGGAACAATTCGTCGAGAAACCTTATTTCGACAAGGCCGTGGAATACGTGAACAGCGGGCAGTATCGCTGGAACGCGGGAATGTTTATCTGGTCGTTCGTGACAGTGACGGAGGGGTTGCAGAAGCATCAGCTTCCGATGTACGAAGCGTGCCAACGTTGGTTCAAGGTGGCGGCGAATCCGGCGAAGTTGAATAAGGTGCTGGCGAAGGAATATCCGGAGATCAAAAAAGTTTCGATCGATTACGCGCTGATGGAGCACGCGCAAAACGTCATCGTGGCGGACGGCGATTTTGAGTGGGATGATTTGGGTTCATGGACGGCGCTCGGGCGGCATATCAAACCGGATGCGGAGGGGAATTCGGCGGTGGCGGATTTCATTCACGTGGACGCGGCGAGGAATATTATTTTTGATGCGCGGAGCAAGGAGCGTCGCACGCCGATTGCGGTGGTGGGTTTGCGCGATTCAATTTTAGTTCAGACGGATGATGCGGTGATGCTGGCGCACAAGAGCCAGGCGCAGAAGGTGAAGGAGTTGGTGAAGCGGCTGGCGGAGATGAAGGAGTTTAGGCATCTCGTATAGCTGGCAGCCCGGTCGCGGGATATTGGTCTGTGCGCCTAAACGCACACGGTGAATATGGCAAATGGGTTTGACCCTTCTAATGATGCCGTGATACGAGTTCAGCGGAGTTAGGAATCATGGAACTTTCACCACTATCCAAACAAGGACGCATTTGTTTTCAACTAGCGATCATTCTTTCGACATTAATTCTAACGGGAATTTCCGTGTGCGGACAGATTCCACTCGTGGATGCGACGTTTCATCCCGATCTTTCGAGCGATGGTCAGGTGTATGCGATTGTGGTTCAGACGAACGGAAGCATTGTCATTGGCGGGGATTTTGAGTCGGTCTCAGGAGAGCCTATCGCCAATCTTGCGCGGCTTTTCAGCGACGGAACGCTCGACGATTCGTTCCCGACCGGAACCGATAACGGGGTGCTGGATTTGGCCCAACAATCTGATGGGAAGATAGTGGTAAGCGGTAATTTCACGGAATTGCAGGGAGTGCCTTGCAACGGGTTGGGTCGACTCTTGGCCGATGGCGAGGTGGACACTAATTTCAACACAGGCATGCTTTTTGGTCCCCCAAATACGCCTTACAAGCTCGCGGTTCGACCGGACGGAAAGATTCTGGTGGGAACTCTGAACGGCACACTTTTCCAACTGACAACAAACGGCAGCTTAGATGCGAACTTTACGCAAACAAATGTTTTCGAAGGCTATTGGGCGCACGGCATGTTGCTGGAAACAAACGGCGACTTGATCGTGGGGGGCGGGTTTAATTCGGTGAACGGCTTTCCATCGCCGGGTTGGGCCGTTTTGGATCCCGCCGGCAATTTGAAGACGAACCTGCATTCGGCCCTGGCCGTCCAATCCGACGTCTTCACGATTCTCCGGCAGACAAACGGGGGTTTTCTTATTGGTGGACTGTTAAAACACACCAATGGCACGGCAGACACAGTGCTGGATCGTCTGGATTCGAACTTTCTGCCGGACACAACTTTCCAAACGAGTCCCTTCACGCCCCTCGATTTCACTAGCGGACCCTACATTCGCTCGGCAATTCTCCAGCCGGACGGAAA
>DASZPR010000496.1:0-2425 GCA_035550235.1 Verrucomicrobiia bacterium
CAGGTTGTTTCAGGATGTTTCCTAAAATAGTCAGGGAGAATTGTTCGCTGGTGGTTGGCGGCGGGAATACGATTTGTCCGTTGGTTGCGGCGTAATCTATTCCCCCATATGCGCTGCCATCCACGGTGGAAAAATTCACCGTGACTGGCTGGCTGGCGGGACCGGAAAGTTGAATGGATTGTGTGACTGTGTAAGGAGCGTCACCCTCTTGAACGGTTGCGGAAGTCATCGAAAGGGTCGGAACGTAATTGGGATCCAAAATCAATCCTGTTCCGGTGGCTCCCGAAAAATAGCCGAGCCGATCAACCCCCGGACCGGTTCTGAGTAAAAAGGTTTTTGGACCGATGTTGGTATTTCCAATGATGGGGACGTCCACGAAAAGATTGGTAACGCCAGGCGAAAAGGTCAACGTGCCGGAGACATCCAGGTAATCGACCCCTCCGTCCAAGGTGTAATAATTGATTTGAGTGGAATCCGGGCGAGCCTCCGGCATGGCAATTGTGAAGCGCAGAAAGTTGGTGCTGCCCGGAATTTTTACAACTGAAGCGGGCGGTATGGACCAAATCGGAGTCACCGTGAGAAATATTGGTACGGTCAGGCAAGTGGTCCGGTCCTCATTGGAAACGCATACATTATAATATCCCTGGTCTGCGTAGTGGGCATTGGTGATGGTGAGGGTGGCATTCGTGCCGTACGGAATGGGGTTGTCGTTAAGATACCATTGGTATTGAACCGGAAGTAGCGAATCGACGGAGATGCCGAAAGTGGCACTTTGCGATGTTATAACAGGTTGCGAGAACGGGACGGAAAGCACATTGAGGGCGGTGACCTGGAGCAACGCAAGCGCGCTTTGCATGGATCCAAAGGCATTGCTGACGGTGACAAAATAATATCCCGTCGCGTTGGTATGAACGGCGTTCAGTTGCAAGGTGGCGTTGGTGCCGTCCGGCAGGGGCAGGTTGTTGTGATACCACTGATATTGAAAAGGCGATGCGGAATCCGCCGAGGTGGTAAAGGTGACATTGCTGCCCGACAGGACGGATGTGCTCAGGGGCAGTTGGCCGCGCAACACGGGGCCGTTGATGGCGGCGAAGGTGTCCGACTGACCGGCGGCAATCGTCGAGACATTGGTCAATCCGGCAGGGAAAAGAAATGCTCCGGAAAAACTCCAGTCTGTGAGGGTCCCATTCGTGGTTCTGACGGCCACGTGGTATAAGCCCACTGCAATTTGGGCGATTCCCACGGGTTGCGGATTGGGAATCGGCGAAATCTGCGTGATTTCACCCCACTGCCAGAGAACGCCACGGGAATCGAGAGCCACGCTGCTGTTGTAACCCGCGGCGATCATCACCACGTTGCTCAATCCCGCGGGGACGTTCGTTTGCCCATAACCATTCGAACCCCAGCTCACGACCGTTCCATCTTTTTTCAAAGCGAGCGCGTGTGAATCACCCGCCGCAATGGCGGTCACATTTTTCAATCTTCGCGGCAAGGTTGTACCGCTGGCATTGTTGCCCCAGGCCTTTACGGTCCCGGCTTTCTGCAATGCCAGGCTGAAATCGTTTCCGGCGGCGATCGCCACGATGTTTTTTAGCGCCAATTTTTTGGGAGTGTCCTGCCCCCATTGCACGACGGTGCCTTTCGCGGTGAGCGCCAGATTGTGGTATGTGCCTGCAGCGATGGCTGTGACGTTGGTCAATGACGCGGGCACATCGGTAGCTCCATAGTTATCAAAACCCCACGCGCGGACTGTATGGTTCGGCATCAAGGCAATGACGTGGCTGTAGCCGGCGCTGATGGCGAGCACGTTGGTCAGGCCCGGCGGGAAATCAAATTGCGGACCGCTGGGAGCGCCCCAGCCAGTGACGATGGTTCCGCCGCCGTCGCCCCTGGCTTCAAAGCCCGCAACCGCCACGCAATAAAGGATTAACAGCCAGCCGGCCAACCTGACCCTCATGGGCGTGATTCTGCAATCTCCCCATCACAACGGCAAGCGGCATCTGTATTACAAAAGTGCTTCTCACCATCAGCGCGGCCGGATTGGCTATTTCTTCGCCGCAGGGGCTTTGGGTTTGATTTCCATGTTCGCCCTGTCCGGCTGGAAATATTCTGCGGGCGAAATCGTGTCCAGATGCACGCCGAAGGATTTGATGGCCGGGCAGGCGCGCGATTGTAAAATCGTCAGCCGCACTTTCGACGCTTTCACTTTGGGAAAACGGTCGAGCTTCCGATAGCCAATCGTGTAACCGTGATTCAATTCCTGCCAGGTTTTCGACGCGTCATTCCAGGCTTCAATTTTATATTCCCCGACACGCTGACCGAGAGAGATCATTTCTTCGAGGCGAATCACATTGAATTCCTGCTCGCCGCCGAGGTCGACTTCCAGCGTGGCGTTCGTCACGCCGTCATCGGTAGCCCAATACGT
>DASZPR010000497.1:0-5879 GCA_035550235.1 Verrucomicrobiia bacterium
CGTTACCAATCCACGTCGGACGAGATTTATGTGGACCCGTTCCATCACGGGAAATTCCTGACGAAGGCGGATTGCATTCAATATCTCGTGAGCGGCAGCCACGGGTTGCAGGATGAGTTTCTCGCGCCGGTGAGCACGCGCCGGATGTTGATGCGCATCTGCAGCAATCTACACCAGATTTACAGCCAGATGGAATTGACGGAGGAGACGACACGCTTGCAGAGGTATTTGGTGGCGCTCGCGAGGTAAAACGAAACGGAGTTGCCACCAACCAAAGAAGTATTATTTTCCAACATGACCATTGAAGCCGTGCGCAAATTACCGCGAGTGGAGCAATTACGTTTAATGGAGACGCTTTGGGAGGAATTGAGCCGTTCGGAGAACGAATTGGAATCCCCGGCATGGCACGCTACTGAATTAGAACAGACCGAGAAGCGGCTCGCCGAAGGAAAAGAGCAAATAATGGATTGGGAAGCGGCGAAAAAAGAATTACGAAGACGCTTTGAATGAGGGTGCGGATTTTAACTTCCGCTCTCAACGACCTTGCCAAAGGTCGGGAGTTTTATGAGAAACAGGCAGAGGGCATAGGCAGCTATTTTTTCGATTCAGTGTTTGCGGATATTGATTCACTTTCTCTGTTTGGAGGCATTCATCGTAAGGTTTCTGGTTTTCATTGATTACTGGCTCGTCGATTTCCTTACGCCATCTATTACAAAATGAATTCCGAAGGTTCGGTGGCCGTTTATAGAGTTTTGGATTGTAGACAGGACCCCGCGAAGACGCGTCGAGCTTTGGAATCCAGCCCGTGAAGAGGGGCTATATATTCTGTGAGTTTTTTAATATGGCGGCGGTCGCAGACCGCCGCTACATCAATCGGGGAGGGAGCGCCATAGGCGTCTCGCAAAATAGGGATCGATCCGAACCAACACCCAGTAAGCAAAGCGTTGTTTCAATTTTTCCCATAAGGTTCGGGATTGGCGCCATTGTTCGAGTTCGATGCGGCGGGAATGGCGCAGGGCGCAATCGAAAACTTCACGGGCCTCTTTTGCGATCCTGGCATTTTGAAAACGAATCATAAGTTCGTAATTGATTTGCAGGCTCCGCGAATCCAGGTTCGATGAGCCGACGTAGACGATATCATCCACGATGATGAGTTTGGCGTGCAAAATCTGCGGTTCGTATTCAAAAATTTCCACGCCCGCTCTCAGGAACCGGCGGTAGAGGCTGCGCCCGGCCAACTGCGAGAGCAGCACGTCGGATTTGCCCGCGAGAATCAATTGCACTTTGCCGCCGCGCCGGACGACTTCGGTCAGGCCGCGACGCAAACTCCAGGTCGGCAGAAAATACGCGACCATGATTTTTACGTCTTTCGCGTGCTTAAGGTCTTCCCGGAGTGCGTGCGTCAGCGGGCTTCGGCCGCGACCGGGGCCGCCGAAGAGAATTTGTTCGGTGGGGTAGGTGACGGATTTCTTGGCGTCGAAACGCCGGAAGCGCATGAAGCGTTTATGGCGGAAAGCCGCGCGCGCAAACATTTCGTCGAAGGAGGACGCGAGTTGAGCGGAGAGGGGGCCGGTGATCTTCAGGCCAATATCGCACCAGCCGCATTTCACGCCGTCACCTTCATATTCGGGAGCAATATTGAATCCACCGACGAACGCGACCTGGTCGTCGCACACGAGCAGTTTGCGATGGTTGCGGATGGACATGCGGTTCAGGGCGAAAGGCTTGAGCAGCGTCACTTCAAAGGGATTGAAGAGCCGAACTTCCGCGCCGACCGCCTGCAGCGGTTGAAAAAAATCTGCGGGCAAGCCGTAGGAGCCAAGTGCATCGATGAGCACGCGAACGCGCAGGCCGCGTTGGCGGGCGCGGATGAGCGCATCGCGAAAGCGTTCGCCGGGAGAGCCGGGGGAAAAGGTGTAGGTCTCGAGACAGACCTCTTTTTTGGCCTCGTCGATGGCCGCGAGCATGGCAGGAAACACTTCGTCTCCCGTGCATAACCAATTGCAGGTGATGTCCATTGCGGCTGATGACATGTTCGCCTAGGTTATTTTGTAAGGAACAGCTTGGCAATTCCGACGAATCCCCATGAACGATAGGCAATTCCGCCCGGGAAAATTAAAAGCGGAAATAAATTTTAACTTTTATTGATTTGGAGCATCTATATCTACGTGAGAATTTTCCGAATATTGTTTATTGCGCTTGCGCTCGGGTGGCCGCTGGCGTCCGCGCGTGCGGCGCATACGCAGGCGCAATTGGTTTTGGCGGTTGATTCGGCGCGGCGGGGCGAGACCGTACTGGCGGGCGTGCATTTGAAAATGGAACCCGGCTGGCACACGTATTGGAAGAATCCGGGTTCGGCCGGCATGACGACAAAGATCGAATGGCAGCTTCCGGCAGGAGTGACGGCGGGAGATATTCAATGGCCAATCCCCGAAAAATTGCCGCCGGATGAAGTTATTACCTACGCGTATGAAAATGAGGTGGTGTTGCTGGTGCCACTGAAATTGGCGGCGGATTTAAAGCCCGGTGCGCTGGACTTGAAGGCGAAAGTTTCATGGTTGGAATGCAAGGAACAGTGTATTCCGGCGGGTGGGGATGTAGAGGCGACATTGAACGTTGGGAGTGAAACGAAGCCCTCGGCGGATGCGGCATTGCTCAAGGAGTGGCAGGCAAGGACTCCCCGGGTGGACAAGGCATTTTCTTTCCGGGTGCGTTGGGAAAAGAAGGTCGATAACGACACGCGCACGATGATTATCGAAGGCACGCAGACCGCGGCCGACAAATCTTTGGCGATCGACAAGGCGGAATTTTTTCCAGATGCCAGTGATGAATTTGAAATTCAAGGCGCCACAGAGAAGCTTCCGGTGTCGAGCGGCTTTGCTTTGCGAAAATTGGTTAAAGAGTTTTCGCAGTGGCCTTCGAAAATCAGCGGGGTGATTGTGATTCAGGGCAATGGGCAGACGAATGGTTTTGAACTGAATGAGCCCGTGACTGGAGACATGGCTCAGGTTTCGGCGCCTGTAGCGGCCACACCGACGGTTGCAGCGACGGCGGCCCCGAACCAGTCGTTAATACAGATGCTCCTTTATGCGTTTGTAGGGGGATTGATCCTGAACATCATGCCGTGTGTGTTGCCGGTGATTGCGCTGAAGATTTTGGGTTTTGTGGGCGAGGCGCGAAATGATCCGCGGCGCGTGCGGAATCTTGGGATGGTTTACACGCTGGGTGTGCTGGTGTCGTTTTTGGTTCTGGCGGGTGCCGTCATTGCCTTGAAGGCCGCGGGCCACAAGGCTGGTTGGGGGTTGCAATTTGGCAATACGCATTTTCTCGTCGCGCTGACCATCCTGGTGTTTTTGGTCGCGCTGAATCTGTTTGGCGTGTTTGAAGTGACGTTGGGCGGGAGAGCGATGGGCGCGGCGGGTGAACTCGCATCGAAACATGGCGTCGCAGGGGCTTTCTTTAACGGCATTTTGGCCACAGTGCTCGCGACTCCTTGCACGGCGCCGTTTTTGAGCATTGCGCTGGGGTTCGCATTCGCGCAGAGCGCAGCGATTATCCTCCTTGTTTTTCTAAGCGTTGGAATTGGGCTGGCGTTGCCTTACCTGGTGCTGAGTTTTCAGCCGGCGTGGCTGAAGTTTTTGCCGAAACCGGGCGCATGGATGGAGAGGTTTAAAATTCTCATGGGGTTTCCGATGCTGGCGACGGGTGTTTGGCTGTTGACTTTGGCGACGGGAGTTTCTGATAAGAACACGATGCTTTCGTTTGGACTATTTCTGGTGGTTTTGGCCATGGGCGTTTGGATCTGGGGTGAATTTGTCCAGCGCGGTACGAAACGGAGAGGATTGGCGGTCGCGGTCAGTATTTTCGTTTTAGTGATCGGGGGAGTTCTCGCGTTTCCCATGACTCGCGGCGCTGACCAGATTCAATGGCAACCATGGAGCAGCGCAGCCGTGGCCCAGGCGCAATCGGAGGGACATCCGGTGTTGGTCGATTTTACCGCAGATTGGTGTCTGACGTGCCAGGTGAATAAGAAGGTGGCCATTGAAGTTCCGTCCGTGCGCGACAAATTGAAGCAAATCGGAGCTGTGAATTTAGTCGGCGATTACACCCACCAGCCGGACGCGATCACGGATGAATTGAGCCGATTTCATCGGGCGGGGGTGCCGCTGGTTCTGGTTTTTCCGGGAAAGCCGAATGCGGAACCGGTTGTGTTGCCGGAAGTTTTAACTTCTGGAACCGTGCTCAGCGCGCTGGACCAAGCGTCAAAATAATTGAAACCAATCTGCCGGTTGGCAGCTCTTAACTAATATCCAATATTAAACAGACTACGAAGGACATTTTATGAAACGATTGATCGCATTTTTCGGATTGATGGCGCTAGTAGGCAGCGCGTTTGCGGCGGCGGAAGTGGGCCAGCCGGCTCCGGATTTCACAGGCACGGATATCAACGGCAAAACCGTTCATCTCAGTGATTACAAGGGCAAGCTGGTGATTCTGGAGTCGTATAACCAGGATTGTCCTTATTGCCATAATCATTTCAAAACGGGTGCGATGCAGGAATTGCAGAAGGAGATGACCGCGAAAGGAATTATCTGGTTGATGGTGAATTCGGTGAACCCGCACAACAGCAGCCATCGCACGCCGGAACAGGCGCGCGCGGAGTGGGCCAAATATAAGATGAATGCGACGGCGTGGATCGATGATGGCTCGGGGGATATTGGGCGTCTTTATGGCATGCTCACGACGCCGCACATGTTCGTGATTGATAAGAGCGGTGTGCTGGTTTACGACGGTGCGATTGATGATCAGCCGGATCCTTTTCACGATCCGCACAAGGCGCACAATTACGTTCGTGACGCGGTGGAAAAGACGCTGGCTGGCGAAAAAGTAGCGCCGGCGAAGACGAAACCTTACGGGTGCGCGGTGAAGTATTGAGCCGGATTTTGGTTTCAATGAAAATAGAAGACCCGGCGCTGAGACGCCGGGTTTTTTCTTTCTGCGAAAGTGTTCGGCAGAGCGCCGGCGAGCGCCTAACCCTTTTCTTCGATCAACTCGCGGCGGGCGCCGCTGAGGAGTTGGTCGACGAAGCCGGTGGAGTAAACGCCGCGGCGGAAGTTCGGGTCCTGCAGGATGGCTTGCTGGAAGGAGATGGTGGTTTTCACGCCGGTGATCATGTATTCGCCCAACGCGCGGCTCATCTTGTCCATCGCTTCGCGGCGGTCTTTGCCGTAGGTGATGAGCTTGCCGATCATTGAGTCGTACGAGGGCGGAATCGTGTAACCAGCGTAGGCATGGGTGTCTACACGGACGCCGCGACCACCAGGCTGATAATACATTTCAATGCGGCCGGGGCTGGGGCGGAAATCGTCGAAGGGGTCTTCGGCGTTGATGCGGCATTCGATGGCGTGGCCTTTGAAGGTGATGTCGCCTTGTTTGTGGCGGAGCGGTTCGCCCATTGCGACCATGATTTGATAGCGCACAAGGTCGATGCCGGTCACTTCTTCAGTGATGGGATGCTCGACTTGAATGCGCTTGTTCATTTCGAGAAAATAAAAATCGCCCTTGTCGTCGACGATGAATTCGACCGTGCCGGCATTGGTGTAATTGGCTGTTTCGGCAATTTTCACCGCCGCTTTTCCCATTTTGTCGCGCAGTTTGCGAAATTTGTGTTCAATCAATGGGGAAGGGGTTTCTTCCACGACTTTTTGATTGCGTCGTTGAATGGAGCAATCGCGTTCACCGAGGTGGATGACATGGCCTTTGGTATCGGCCATGATTTGGAATTCCACGTGGTGCGGGTTTTCGATGAATTTTTCGATGTAAACACCGGAGTTGCCGAAGGCTTTGTCCGCTTCAGTGCGCGCAGTGTGGAAACCTTT
>DASZPR010000498.1:0-5982 GCA_035550235.1 Verrucomicrobiia bacterium
AGGACGCATTCGGTGAGGTCGAGAATGAAACAGGTATACCCGCGCTGCAGGAGTTGATCGAGGAGGGTCTTGAAATCAACGCTGGACGTGAAATTCGCGCGGCCGGCGATTTGAATCATCGCGGACTTCTGGCCAATGGACACCAACATTTTTGCTGACGGAGCACTCATCTAAAAATTTATGATTTACGAATTTACGATTTACGCGCCTCAGGCAGCTTTACCCACAATCTGCACCAGAGTTTGCTGTAATACCAGTGCGTCATCGAGGCCGCTGGTGACCAGGCGCTGGTTGCATTGCAACAGCAGGTCCATGGCGCGAACCAATTCGGTATGCGTGTACTGTTTCACTTGGGGGAGGGCTTTGTAAAGAACGTACGGATTCAGCGCGAGCGGATTGAAGCGGCGGTCGGCGGGCAATTTGTCCGTGGGCACGCGCTCGAGTTGCGATTTGAAACGGTTGTAATCACCGTCGGGCTTGATCCAGCCTTCGCGCAACATTTCCTTGAGCAGCAACATTGCCCGAACTTTAGCGATAAGGCCGTAGAGCAATCCGATTTCGGATTTCTGGGAATCGAATTTAACTTCCCACAATTCCTCGTCCAGCCGCTTGAGCAGGCGGGGCAAATCGCGATCGCCGAGGGCGTCGCCGAGCGCGAAGGCGCGGGCCATTTTGTTACGCGTGCAAATGGCTTCGACATCTTCGAGACCGATTTCCTTTCGGTCGCCGACGTAGAGCGAGAGTTTTTCGATCTCGGTGTCGAGTTGGCGGGGATTCGGGCCGACGCGGCTGATGATTTCGCCGAGGGCTTCTTCGGAAATGTCCTTGGACTTCTCGCGAATGGTTTTGCGGGCCCGGTTTTCGGCCTGATCGGCCCAATCGCGATCATCGATGGACCAGCCGGCGAAGGTTTCGACGGTGCCGAGTTTATCGAGCGTTTTGTAAAAGACTTTTCGTTTGTCGACTTTGCCGGCGCTGATGATGAGGCGGATGCTTTGCCAGGAAAATTCCTTCAACTCCTGGGCGATTTCCGCGAGGGTCTCGGTGACGGCGGCCGAGGAGCCGGTGCGGTCGTCGGCGAGGAAATTGCAATTCTGGAACCAAATGACTTTGCCGCCGCCGAAGAAGGGCAGGGTCTGGAGCGCTTCGCGAAGTTTGGCGAGGGCTTTGAGGGCTTCGCCGCTGTTGCCGACGGCAGCGTCGATGATCTCGTGGTCCATGCCATCGAGTTCAGCGGTCCATTGCTGATAAGCCTGACGAGCGCGTTGTTTGACGGCGAATTCGTCTTCACCAAAGATGAGCAATACGGGAGCGGCAGGCTTGGCGGCGGCGGGGGGCATTTATGAAGTGGGGAACGTCGAACATCGAACGTCGACCGCCGAGCATCCAATTGAAACGTTCGCTTTTGTGGAAGAATTTCCCTTCATTTGATAGCCAAATTTTGCGGCGAACGTCTAGTCAGACTCGCTGGCTTCACCGGCATCCGTGCCGGTTTCGTTGATACGGTCGAGTACTTCGCTCATGTCTTCGACCTGCTCGAAGAGGGCGTGGGTGACGTAAATAGGTCGCTTTTGCGCGGTAGCTAACGCGAGGCAATCGCTCGGGCGGGCATCGATTTCCACGATTTTGCGAGCGAGTTCATTGGTTTGTTGCAGGATGAGGCGCGCGAAGTAGGTGGAGTTTTTCAACTCGGTGATGACCACGCGTTCGACGGAAATGGTGAAGCCTTTGAAAATGCTTTGAATGAGGTCGTGCGTGAGCGGGCGTTCCTTGGGTGTGTCGCGGAGGAACATGCTGATGATGGCGCCCATCTGGGGTTCGACATTGATAACGAAGACTTTTTCGTCGTTCCCGACGAAAAGGGCGCACCCGCTGTTTGCCGGCAGGATACCTCGTATCTGGACCGGCAGTACATCGTTCTTCATGAACACAGTGTATTGCGCAAAATAGAAAAAACAAGTCCGGGACAAACCCGAAGGCGCTTTTGCGGCGCGGGTAAAAAGCCCATGACGGTTGGTGGGGATTGCTACCGGGGTGGACAAGCAGCGCGTGGGAAGTTTTGAGGCGCAAAGCCGACTGCAAGTCAGCGCTCCCAGGGTTCAGGCTTCGGCGATAGCGACGAGGCTTTGGCCGAAGGGCGGCCAGGTGAGAGTTGATTCCAGACCGAAGCCGACGGGGAAAATCATGCGATCGAACAGGCGGACCATGCCGGGATTAAATTTCCGCTGACCCATCATTTTGAAACTGAACCACCACGCGAAGTAACCGATGAAATTGAAATAGTGGAGTTCGACGATTTTGAAGCCGGCAATTTCCAATTTGCGCCGAAGGTCGTCGCGCGAATAGCGTCGGTGATGGCCGAAATCGATTTCAATGGGCGCGTAAATTTCCTGGCGTGCGGGCACAAAGAGGCAGAGCCGTCCGTGCTCTTTTTTCAACATGCTGGAATAAATCTTCAGTTCATCCTGATCTTCGCGGATGTGTTCGAGGACGTTGACGCTGAGGATGCCGTTCCACGGGCCCGGATCGGTGATGGACGTGATGATGCCTTCGACGAGGGGTTGCGTGGGGAGGGCTTTGCGGAACTCGGCGCAGAATTTCGCGTCAGGTTCAACGGCGAGCAAGTAATTGATGGCGGAGACTGTGCGGAGTTGTTCGGTGAACTGGCCGTGACCGGCGCCGATTTCGATGACACGCCCGCGCAGGTGCGGGGCGAACATTTTCAGCAGGGCGCGGCGGTAATTATTCGCCTCGCGTAGGGCGTTGAACTCGAAATCGTCCGTCGTGGCGCTTTCATTCGGGCGTTCGCTCATACGCCGGAAAAGAAATTGTATTTCACGATGCACCAAAAGGCACGCACGCCGTCGCGCCAGCCGATTTTTTTACCTTCGAGGTAGGTGCGGCCGCGGTAGGAAATGGGCACTTCGTAAATGCGCAGTTTCATGCGCGCCACTTTGGCGGTGATTTCCGGCTCGAAGCCGAACCGGCATTCCTGGATTTTGATTTTCTGAATCACTTCCCGTCGAAACGCTTTGTAGCAGGTTTCCATGTCGGTCAGATTCAAGTTAGTCGCCATGTTGGATAGCGTCGTCAGAAGTTTGTTTCCCACGGAATGCCAATAATACAAGACGCGATGATCTTCCGAGCCAATGAACCGCGAGCCGAAGACGACATCGGCCAGGTCTCTGAGCATGGGGGCGATCACGCGGTAATATTCCGTGGGATCGTATTCCAAATCCGCGTCCTGAATGATGACGTAGGGCGAGGTCACGCCGGTGAATCCCGTCCGCAGTGCTGCGCCTTTGCCCTGATTGACTTCGTGGCGGAGCAGGGAGATGCGGGAGTCGGTGAGCGCGGCGGCTTGCAGGACTTCCCAGGTGTTATCGGTCGAGCGGTCGTCGACGATGACCAATTGTTGGACGAGTTTTTGAGCCAGCACGTTGTTGATCATTTCCCGTACGGTTGCGCCTTCATTGTAGACGGGCATCACGACGGACAAGCAGGGCTCGATGTCGGCGTTCGATTTTATTTCACGCATTGAATGACCGGGGAATTATCCGGTTCGCTGCGAACAACTCAAGAGATTATCCTGAGAAGAAATATTTTCAGAAGCATTCGAGACAGCAACGGGCGGCGCGTTGGTCTGGTCAAGAAACCAAATGGCCAGGGTGCCGAGGAGGCAAGCGGTGAAAAATGGATAGTAATATCGACCGACGATGGTTTCCGAGAAGTCAATCAAGGCGGACAGATCCGAACGCATTTGGGCGAGGCACGAAATCACGAAGGAGAGGATTAGAAGTTGCCCGACGATCACAGCCAGCAGAGCGGCCAAAGTAATTCGATGGCCCGGTTTTTTCCAAAAGGTCAAACCGATCAGGACAAGCAGAATCCAGGGGGTAACGGAAAATTCCGGGCTGGAAAAAGTGTTCATGCCTTGCCATTTCCCGATGAAGTGGAGGTGATTTTGATCGAGTGTGTCCCACCTAAAAAACGCCGGATGAAAAATACGCTGGCCGACGCTAAGGAAAATCATTTGCGGAAACCGATGGAAAAGGACAGTCGCAGGCGCGGCAGCTCCGTCGTGCAGCCAGTTGGCTTCGGGATATGAGGGCAATTTTTGGAGGCGAATGCAAAAATAGGGGACGAGGCAGCAAGCCACCACGAGAATGGATTTCCAAATGAGCCGGTTTTTCAACCAGTTTTGGCGCCAGCAAAAGATCGAAAGAACGCCGCCCCAAAGTCCGGAATAAACGACGCCTTCCAGCTTGGTTGCCATGCATGCGCCGAGAACGAGGATGCCGGCGGCGACTGCGAGGCCGTTCGTTTTGACCAGCGCTATCATGAACAAGAGTGCCGCCATGGTGGAGAGAAAAAGGAGCGGCATGGTCGCCCCTTCTTGGCGAATGAATTGCCAGGTCATAGGAAGAAAACACAGCAACACGACCAGAAGAATAGGAGCCGGGTGGGGCTTTTGCCAGGCGCGGGCGAGGGAAAGAGTGGCGACGCACAAAGCGAAGAACATCCAGAAGGGCCAGACTTTCACGACGAATTCGTCCACGCCGCCAAGGGTGCCGTAGATGAGTGTGTAGAGGGCGGACGTCAGCCAGGGATAGTCGTTGTGGGTGTAGGCGATGTTGGTCGCGTGCAGAATGGCCAGCAGGTTTTTTCCCTGATCGAAATAGAGCATTTTCGACTTCATGAGCCAAAAGGCTGCGGCGTCGAATTCCTGTGTGCCGTCGAGTGTGCTGAGGCGGGCGGTCAACCAAAGAAATGCGATGGCGGGCGTCAGCAGCAAAAGCCAAAGATGCGCTTTTTGAAATCGGATTTGCCGGAGGTTGCCAAATAGTTTTGGCGTGAGAAGCGCCAATTCAACGAGTCCCCAGGCGAGCGTAGTCCGTCCGAGAATGCCGCTGGAATTTGCGCCGAGCAAAGCTGTGAAGACGAGCGTTTGGGTAAACATCACCATTCCGACTGCGAGCCCCACGGCGAAGCGGAAGCCGAAGCCGAACGTTTCCTCGAATGTTTTGCCGAGAATCAGGCGAGTGATGCGCATTCCGGCAAGCGCAGTGGCCGGGGGAAGGAGAAACGCCACCAGCTCTTTCATCGAATCAATTTCCCCTTTTCGGTCAACGGCAGAACGGTTACCTTGCCGTCCTTTTCCACGGAGAGCATCACGTCGTAACCATTGGTGCGCAGTTCATCGGGTGAATTGCAATCCACTCCGGCAAACCACTCGCGAAAATCAGCCCGGTGGTCCAGTGAGATTTCGACGTCCCGCGGGAACAAATACGTTCTGGCGAAGTAATAATAATGGATGTGCCGAAGGTTTTCCTCGCCGATAATTCCGGAGAAGAAGACACGCGCGTTCGGCGGCAGCTTCGTGTCAAGGTCACGAAAAAAGGCGATGGAAGGATAGCCGTCCCGCGTGACGGGATGGGCGATAATGTCGGCGCGATGCTGTGCGAGCGACTTGAGATAGAACGGTTCCGTGGGTGCGAGGATGAATACCACTGCGGAGGCAAGCAGGCCGGTCACGATGAGCATCGGCCATCGCGGGGCGTTTTCAGCAAGTTCCGTAATGGAATCTTTTTGCGCCGGCATCGTTGAACGTGCCGCGATTATCCATGCGACCGGGCAAAACTCAAGCGCCGTTTGCCGCTCAGTGCGTTACGCCGCAGGCACAGCGGATCGGGGTCTCGTTCGCGGTGACTTTGGCGGGGTCGTAGTTCAGATACGGGCCGAGCCAGCGTTCCGCGTCCTGCAAGGTCATGCCTTTGCGAACGTGGTAATCGAGCAATTGATCGCGGCCGAGTTTGCTGACGGCGAAATATTTCGAGTCCGGGTGCGCAAAATAAAGTCCGCTGACGCTGCTGCCGGGCCACATGGCAAAACTTTCGGTGATTTGAATGCCGGCATTCTTCTCCACATCGAGCAGTTGCCAAAGCGTTTGCTTTTCGGTGTGATCGGGTGAGGCGGGATAAC
>DASZPR010000499.1:0-14298 GCA_035550235.1 Verrucomicrobiia bacterium
GCTGCGCAGCATTTCGAAACGGGTTTTATTTTTCCCGAGATGCCAGGGCGAGGCGGAGATGTTGAAAATTATTTTTGCGCCGGCCTCGGCCAATTCCACCGGCGGATTGTGCTGATAACGGCGCACCGACCAGAAATCCTCGTCGTTCCAAATGTCTTCGCAAATTGTCAGGCCAACTTTGGCGCTGTTGAAATCGGCGGGGAGATTTTCGCTGGCGGGTTCAAAATACCGATCTTCGTCGAAGACGTCGTAGGTCGGCAACAACGTCTTGACGCGGGTGGCGGCGATTTTTCCGTTTTGCAGGAGCGCGACGGAATTGGTCAGTTCGCGGCCGGGTAGGGATTCGTTTTTGCCTACGTAACCCAGCATCAAACCCACTTTGCCGGTGGAGGCGGCGAGGCGATCGAGGGTTTCGAGGTTGCGCGCGACGAAACTTTTTTTGAGCAGCAGATCGCGCGGTGGATAACCGGTGATGCTCAACTCGGGGCAAAGAACCATTTCCGCGCCGGCTTCAACACCGCGCTGATAGGCGGCGCGGATTTTCGCTTCGTTGCCCGCGAGGTCGCCGACCGTCGGGTTGATTTGGGCCAGTGCGACTTTCAATGGCGCCTTAGCGTCTGAAGGTTTCCTGCAGCGTGCCGCGTTCGGTGCGAATCACCATGCCGGTAGTAACGTGATGCTGGTCGAACCAGCCTTGGGGCGTTTCGAGCGCGAACTGAATATTGTCGGCCGTGGAAAACACGGTGTTGGTGTCCTGCACCTGCAACGGATGAATCTCCTCAATGACGCCGTCGGGACCGATGTAAGCGACGGAGAGCGGCACGTAACAATTCTTCATCCAAAAACCGGCCTGTTGCGGAATGCCGAGATTAAAAAGCATGCCGTCATTCGTGCCCATGGATTTGCGGAACATCATGCCGGTCTGGATTTGACGCGGAGTGATGCACAACTCGGCATCCATTTGCTCGGGACCGACGTAGGTTTTGACGGTGGACAATTTGGGTTGTGCTTCAGATGGCTCAGAAATGCTGAGCACCCGGCCATCGACGGCCGGCGGCGGGGGCGCGGGTTTCTGGCAGCCGGTCAGGACGAACAAACCCACCGCCAAAACTCCGACCGGACACAATGCCAAAATGCGCAATGGTTTCATACCTACATAGATTGGCAGGTGGCGAGGCGAATTCAATCTCGAAGAAGACGGCGGGACCGCGGCGTTCCCACGGAAGCCGCGCATGCCCAACATCCAATACCCAACTTCGAACACGGAAGGCGAAATATCAAAAATACTTCCGGCGACGGGATAGTCGTGTTAGGTATCCCTTGTGACGAGGGATTCAGAAAGAAAGCCGAATCAATCAACAATCCAAAGAACCTTGGGAGTTTTGCGGCACCGACCGTATTTGATTTTCTGGATTGGCGCTTTCATTTCCAACACGGGCAATTGGACAGAGAACGCAGCGCAAAGCTGGGCCGTCACGACGCAGACGGTGGGCAATCCACATCAGGGTTTGATGGTGGAAATCCTGCAGTTCGCTGATTTCTGCCCGGTGCTGATGCTGGCGCTGATTGCGGGGGTCATTTCCGATCGGGTGAATCGGAAGGTGTGGGTCATCATTTTGCAGAGCACGGCTTGTGCGCTGGGCGCGGGGTTGGCGGTGGCGGCTTTCATGGGGCGAGCGACGCCGTGGGTGGTCATCGCATTCACTTTTCTTGAGGGTATCGTGTGGGCGCTCAATGGTCCGGCAATCATGGCCATTGTGCCTTCGCTCATTCCGCGGGCGGAACTGGATCGCGCAATTGCTCTGAACTCGGTGCAATTCAATATGGCGCGGTTGTGCGGACCGATGCTGGCGGCAGGGGTCATTGCGGCGTTCGGCATCGCGGGCGCTTTCACGTTCAACGCGTTCACGTTTATTCCGCTGTTGATCGCCTTGATGGTGTCGATTCCGCGGAGCGCGGCGCAAGGGCCGGCGAGAACCACTTCCGTCTCGCACGACATCCGGGAGGGATTGGGTTTCGTCTGGACGCATCCGGGAACGCGCCGACTGACGATCATGAGTTTGACATTCATGTTTCTCAGTGCGCCGGTGCAGGGTTTGTTGCCGGTGTTTGCGCAAAGCGTGCTGAAGGGCGGGCCGGGCATGTTTGGACTGATGCTCTCGGCGATTGGGCTGGGGTCGATTGTGGGCGCGTTCGTGCTGTCATCG
Organism: Verrucomicrobiia bacterium; assembly: GCA_035550235.1. Taxonomy (GTDB): domain Bacteria; phylum Verrucomicrobiota; class Verrucomicrobiia; order Limisphaerales; family DASXHY01; genus DASXHY01. The sequence goes on from DASZPR010000499.1 coordinate 2,208, forward strand.
ATTCCCGCGTATTACCCGCGGCATCATTTAATCCCGCTTTCGATGTGCACCTTTGCGGTGATTGGACTGGTGTTCAGTTTTTCGAAAATTCCGGCATTGAGCGTCGGAATCCTGGTAGTCGCGGGAATGTTCTGGTTGCTGAGCCTGAATCCGAGCAATACGGCGAATCAATTGCTCGCGACGGATGCGAATCGCGGACGGGTATTGTCGGTGATGCTGCTCGCGCAACAGGGCGGGATGCCGTTGGGACATTTATGCGCGGGGTTTTTGACGCGTTACATGTCACCGCCGTGGGTTTTGCGGGTGATGCTGGGGACACTTTTTCTAATCATGCTGGTGTTTGTATTCATCCGGGAACCCGCGATTGATAATATGAAGCGGCGTGCGCCGCGGGAGCGGGGTTTGCGCGCGACGATTTGGGAAGCGATCACGGCGCATTCGCATCATCCGGATTACCCGGCGGAGATCGCAGTGGATGCGGAGAAGGAATCGGCGTAAGGCAGTTCAGAGGTGCATCTGTTTTGCCTCTCGGGCGAGGCGAAGTTCGTTTTCGACGAATTATTAGGTAAATAGGATTCCCCCCTTTCCAGGAAAAAACATTCTAATCGTTTTGGGCAGGCCACCCCATACCGTACCACGCCGGCTTTTTGCAAAATGAATTCACAAACTCCGAAATAAACCATGAAAAAACTACAAGTCATTAAACGAAATGTCGGTGTCGCCGTTTCCATTCTCAGCATCGGAATCATGCCATTGGCCGTCAGCATGCTTGCTTCCGGCTGCGCGGGCGACCGTTATCATGAGAGCACAGGCGAAGGCATTGACGACACTTCAACGACGGCGCGGGTTAAAAAAGCGCTGCACAGTGATCCGCAATACAAGTTCGAGGATGTGAAGGTCTCAACGTTCAAAGGCACGGTGCAATTGAGTGGATTCGCGGATTCGCGCGACGCCAAAAACCGGGCGGGTGAAATCGCCAAGGGCGTTGAGGGTGTCAAGGACCTCGAAAACAATATCACGGTTAAAGATTAAGGAGCGTTATGGATTTACTTACCACATTAGCCGTCATCCTGTTGATATTATGGCTGCTGGGAATGGTGAGTTCCTACACGCTCGGCGGATTCATCAATATCCTGCTCGTCGTGGCGATCGTCGCCATTCTGGTCCGAGTTATCCAGGGACGGCGCATTTGATGGCCCGCTCTCTGGAAGACGTTTGAAATCAGCCAGGCCTATGAACGGCCTGGCTGACTTTTTTTGGGGTGAAAGCTTACAAATTCAGCCGTCGAGACTGGAAATTAAACGTTGCACCTTCTTAAAATTAAGACGCGACCAACGTTGATGGGTAAAAAATCGTAGATATCTTTGTTGAACCAATTTCCCGGGGTTCACCTATTCGCTCAATGCGACGCGGTCGGCGGTTTCGAGGAGGAGATTGTTTAACTCATCGATGCGCGCGGGTTTGGCGATGATGGCGTCGACTTCCGGAGCGGTTTCACCCTCTTCCTTCATGATCGCGCCCCATCCCGTGAGCATGATGATGGGGGTCTTTGGGGATTCGGCTTTGATGATACGCGCGACCTGATGGCCGTCCATTTCCGGCATTCCTAGATCCGTGATGACTGCCTGATAGGGCTGCTTTTGGCGCAGGGCGGCGCGGAAGAGTTCGATGCCGTCCTTGCCGGAAGACGCCACGGTAACGCGATGGCTGAAGTTTTGGAGGCTGTCGTTGAGAATTTCGCGAATGACGGCTTCGTCGTCGATGCAAAGCACATGGAGCGAGCGCGGTTTATTGACGCGAAGCCCGTTCTGGGGAGCGGCGGGAACAATTTGCTCGCGAATGGGAAAGGTCAATTCGAACGCAGTACCTTTGCCAGGGGTGCTGTTGATGGCGATGGCGCCTTCGTGGCGTTGGATCATTCCGTAGACCATGGCGAGGCCCAGGCCAGTGCCGCCGTGTTTGGCTTTGGTGGAGAAAAACGGTTCGAGACAACGCTGGCGGGTCTTTTCATCCATGCCGAGGCCGTTGTCGCGAACTTCCACCTGGATTTGCGCCGAGGGCTGGCCGGTCTTTTTGGAAACAACGCCGGCGACTGCTCGAGTCACAAACGTGATATTTCCGCCGGTCGGGAGCGCGTCCACAGCGTTGAAGATTAAGTTGGTAAAGGCCTCGCGAATTTCGGCGGGGTCGCCCAATAGCAATGGTAGGCTGGCCGCCAGGTTGCGTTCGATGTTGATGGAAATTCCCTGGCGCTGCGAGAGGTCGCGCCAACGCGGCCGGGTGAGCTCAATGACCTCTTCGACGAGCTGGTTCATATCCACCCAGCTTAGTTGTTCCGAGCTGTCGCGGCGGCGATAGAATTCGCGCATGCGCGCCACGATGCGCGCGATGTCCTCGCCGGATTTTTTAATGACGGTCAAAGCGCGCACGGCGGGCTCGGGCATGGAAGGCACCAGGCAGGTCAGCAAATCGGAATAACCGACGATAGGCGTGAGGGCGTTGTTGACATCATGCGCCACGCCGCTCGCCATCTGGCCAAGGGCGCGGAGACGTTCCTGTTGCACAACGACTTCCTGCGTGCGGCGCAATTCCTCATAGGCGCGCTTGATGCCCTCGCTAAGGCGGACTTCGTCATACAAACTGCGGCATTCCTCCTGCGCGGTGATGACTTTGAGTTGGAGTGCTTCCTTTTCCGAGCGGATTTCCTGAATCTCTCTCTGGATTTTTTCCGCGTGATAACGCACTTCCTCAAGGACGAGAACGATCATGCTGACCGCGATAAAGAGTTGCAAAACGGCGGCGGAAAAAAAGCCGGCGCTATAAAGATTTTCATACTGCTGGCAAAATGGGTAGCTCGCAAGGTAGGCGCCCCACAAAAGAAATCCGCCGGCCAACATTCCGGAGCCGATGTAAGGCATTTTTTTGCGCATGCGATGGAAACAGGCGCCGGCAAATGCGCTGCCGATGCCGAGCAGGATGAACACGGGCAATTGCAGAGCCAATGGGCTGGTGATGACTTGCGGGCTGACGACCACCCACATCGCCAGAAATGCCATGAACAACCCGAACAATCGTTGCGGCACCGGCAGCCCAAGAAAACACAGACTGCCCCACAAGAGGAAAACCGCTGAAACTGCCACGCAACATTGTTTGATGGCAAAAACAGCGCTGCCGGCATCCGCTTTTTGTTCGGTGAGCCCCAGTGTGAGCCAGAGGGCGTAGAATAGCCATGCCGCCGTCCAGACGGTGAAATACTCCCGTTTGGTGAAGCGATTAAGATAATAGAAGAGCGCGACCAGAACCCAAACACTCAAGAGCGAAACCATCAGGGCCGCCCGCAAGTATTCCTTCGGGAATAATAAGTCCAAATTTTGTAACTCCGTTGCCACCGCGGGTCACAGAAGCAACCACGGCGCCAAGTGCTCGGTAAATTAGGTATATCTACCTACAATGCCATGCGTACACGAGAAAAAGTGATATCAGGCCAGGGGGGAAGTGGTTGGATTATAAAATCTGCATGGAGGCTGCCTTAAAATGTGTCCGAATTTGTCTTAAAAGCGTTCACGGCTTTTGCGGATTGCATCGCAGGAATGGAGTTTTCTCAAGTCATTCTTCAAAGCTCTTCCATGAGCAGGCTTTCGTTTTTCACCACCAAAGCAAATCACCCTGCCACGACCGGGTTTTTCCGCAGCCACAGCCAACACAAGCTCGCGTAACTGCCGACAAGCAGATAAACTAGAACGATTTTCATGATCGTATCCGCAGTCTGAGGCGCAACATGCAAGGCATCCGTGAGATTGCCAAGGCAACTGCAGGGCTTGTTATAGCCGACCCAATCCGAGCCGATGCGATAGATGAGGAAACTTGTTGCGAGCCAGCCGACCAAAGCGGTTTGAAGTCTCGGCCATCTTCCGAAATAACAAAACAAGGCGACGACCAACTCGAGCGAACCAACGATCTGAAAAAGCCGTTGGAATGAAATTTTCAGAATGGGGTCTTCATTTTGCAGGATGCGGGCGGTGCCGTGGGCGCTGACGAGTTTGGCCGCCGCGGTCATCAATAACAGCGTTCCCGCTGAATAGATGAAAAGCCGAAGCGCGATTGGCCGGGGATTGTTTGCGCGCAGTCCTTCCGACGACAAGGTTGCGGTATCCATTTAATTTTTTCGCTGACGCAGGGCTCTAAAAGAAAAAATGGTCAGTGGCAAAAGCGCTGCCAAGATAAGCGCAAAAAGGACGAGCTTGCGGCGATCAAGCATTGATCCGCCCCCCGATGCCTGCCCGTATAGTGCGATTACGGCATCATAGCTCAGATTGGTCGGGTATTTTTTCCCTTGAACGTCTCCCAATCTTTTGGCCAAAAAACTCGCCAACTGCTTTTTTGCCTCGTCCACCTGCGCACGGTTGTTATTCTGTTGTGCCAGCATCAGATTCGCCCACAACTGGGCATTCGTAGTATGCTCGCCAAGTTGTTGCTTGGAAATAGCGAGCGATCTTTCGTCTGCCTCTCGGACATTTTGCGGCAGGGCCGGATCACTCAATTCGGCTTCATATCTGCTGATATCCGCCTTCAAAGTATGCTCCATTGGATCGGGCATATTGGTCCACGCTGTGCGCGGGTTCGCCCGCAGGGCGTCTTGAAAATTACGGTTCTCCTCAACTCGTTCTTTTTGTTGTTGCTGGTAGTTCGTCAACTCCATCCGATGTTGTCTTAACTCGGCTTCAATACGCGGTCGCAATCTCACATCCAGGTTTGTGTTCTCCAATTTCCGCTCGGTATCCTCGACCACGTGCTTTAGAAAAGCCTCGCGGGCATCATTCGTTGTGGAGGCGACGAAAACGTTCGTGCCATTTGTATTCCGCGACACGCTATTATTCAAGGCAGGCGAGCTGAGTGAAACCGGAGAAGCAGAATCACGAATGTCATTTGTAGCGGGGCCGGCATTCGCTCTGAATACGCCCGTAATACAAACCAATAAAACAGCAAGCCTAGCGTTCACACTAATCAGAGGTGCGAATAATGCGTCAATGTACATTGCGAAACTACGATAAAGACTTGCAAAAATCAACCCCCGCCACACGCATTCAACTGCCTCTGCTTGGTGGCAGCCGCCGCCGCCTGTGTGTTGTTATACGCTGTTACTTGTGCATTGTAAGTATTTGTCCAGGTATGCAAGGCGCTCGCCAAACAGTTGGATTGTGTGACGAAATCATGTGCGATCGTCAACGCCAAGGTGTTGGTTGCAGCCATGTACGTATTCCAGTAAGTGTTGTAAGCTGTCCCAACTGGCACTACCGGAGGTTCGTTTACAACCGAATGCAGCGCATTCGTAGCGAGGTTGAGGCTTCCAGCCTCTTTGACAAGCGCCGCGGCCTGACAAGTAATCTGTTTATCCATATTTGTGGGGAAGTTACAGGCACACGTCTGGTAATCGGCATTATATTGAGCCTCATTCTGCGCTACACTAAGAGTGAAAATATTCTGCGCCAGATCGATTGCGAGCGTCTTTGTATGTGCAGCAATATCCACTGTGTAAACCTCCAAATCATTGGCAATCGCGTCATCGTGAGTTTGGGCGGCATTACACATTTTGACGGTGTACTGATACGTTGAATCCGCAGCTCCAATCGCATTCTGCTGGCTGGCAAACGCAGTTTGCATCGTATTATCATAAGTGATATTGGCATTGTCCGAGCAGCAATTAGCCGGAGTCGCTTTACAATCAGCATTAAGATAGCAGATGGCTTTTACAGAACTTGCGTTATTCTGACATACCGATGCAGTATAGCTATCAAGAACCGTAGTCTTCGTATAGTTCGCAGCGGCGGTGTCGTACGTCAGACCATAAGCGGCACTTGCATCACCATCTTGCTGAGCCTGAAGGGATGAACTATTTGGCACACAAGTATCATTGCAATTGGCATTAGCGTCTGCTTTGCACTTGTTATACTGAGCGTCAGCCACAGCCAAATTGAGAGTTAATGTAGCTTCAGCAACGCATCCGCATTGCGTTGGATTGGGCGAGCTGGCACAAGTGAATAGCTGAGCAGTGTAATTTGAATTGGCACCTGCTTTACCCACAATCAAAGCAGCACCACAGGATCCGAAATCGTTCTGGATAGCCGGATTTCCAATTGCATTCCACAGCGTGGTCTGACAAATATAAGCCGTATTTGATTGAGATAGTGCATCAAGCTTCACCTGAGCCAAATAGTTTGAAAATGCGTTTTCCTGAGCAGTCGTTTCAGCGTCGAGTGCTATGCCATCGTTGTTGTTTTGAGTAGTGGTACATTGCGTTGAACTACTGTTATATGTATTGTCGCACGCCTGATCGTCGCTGGTTTGGTCAGCCTTGGCTATTAGACAAGCAGCCAGACAAGCATAGATCATTAACCCCATCATCCGAGTAGAATTGCGTTCCTTTAGATTCATATCCTTTTCTTAATATTATTGATCATCATTGATCGATACTCCAAAAAATCGGGAGAACTATCGCCGTGCTCCCGGCGCTGTCCATTTGTGATTAGAATCGCAACATATTGAAAATCCTTTTGCAATAGAAATGAGCAATCATTTGTGGACACGTAAGCTCTCGCTAATGTATTTGCGGTTGAGATGCTTGTATGAGTGAAGGACAGACGCCCCAATGGCTTTTATATTTGCGTGTGAAGTTAGTCGGCTGTTTGTAGCCTAGTTCGATCGAGGTTTCCTTAACTGACGCACCCTTGCGCAGTAACTCGGCGGCCTGGCGCTGCCGTTGCTCCGCCAACCACGCCTTAGGGCTGACCCCGACGTTGGCCAAGAAATGCCTTTGGAGGGTTCGCAGCGAGACGCCGCACACTTTAGCCAGCTTCCGGGCCGACCAATTTGATTCTTTTGCGAGTTCGGTCCAGTTTTTAATGTGTTTAAGAGGGGTGTTCATGTAGGGGTTTTAACGTGATATCCTTTTTACAATGCGGGCAGGCCATTCGATGGCCGATGGCATGCGCCGGAAATTCGATATGTCCCTGGCAAAAATAGCAGGAGATTTTGAAGTTATCGGACTTCCGAAGGCTAATAACGGTCTGGCATCTTGGGCAGGGGATTTGCCGGCCGCTATTTTCCAGCGCAAATTGAATGTGGCTGCCACAGGAAGGACAGGACATTTTTGAAAATCCGGTCTGGCGGGTGCGTGACAGCCGGGGGCTCAACCATAACCAGAGAAGAGAAAAATAGCTGCCCAGCACCAGGTAGAACGGAACTATCGCAACCATCATGCCGGTCAGCCCGCGGGAAATCCGAAGGGGGTCGGTAAGGCTGCCGATGCAGGAGGTTTGTGGACGTGCGTGGTTCCAAAAAATCCCAAAGTAATAAATCAAAAAGACAGTGACGAGCCAGGCCAGCCATGCGAGCTGCAAAGTGCGGCGTCTGCCCCAGAGGCAAATGAGTGCCACCGACATTTCCAATCCGCCGGTGATAAGAACAGCCTGCCGGAGGGGGAGGCCGATGGTGAGGTCAGGCAGTGAAAGCACCTGTGCGTGTCCCGCCGCCACCAAAAATCGGTCCAGCGCGGCGACCAGCAGGATTGCGCCCGCTGAATTCACGAAAAATTGAAGCCGGTTGTTTTCCGCAGTCATTGTTTGAAAATGAAGTTCATGATGGCGCGGGTCCGTTCGAGCTGGGCGACATTGCCCACCAGATGATGCCCTTCCCCGGCATGCAGGACATATTCCACCTGGACGCCATGAGTAAGAGCCTCCTGCTGATACCTTTTAAGTTCGTTCTCGTTGTTTTCATCCGTTCCCGCGCTGATCAAAATTTTCGGACGCGACTGAAAAAAGGGTGCGCCATTCCATTCAGGAACTCCGGCGGGATTGAGCAGAATAACGCCTTTCCAAAGCTGTGGAGATTTTGTCATCAATTCGCCCATGTGCTGGGTTTCAGCGCTGGAGCCAAAGAGGAAAACCTGGCTGGTGTCGATATTCAGGTCTTGTTTCAAGGCGTCGTAGGCGGTCAGGACGTCCTTTCCCCAATCATCAATTCCAATCCACCAACCGCGTCGTTCCACAATGACAACGTAAGCGCCGCCCGCGGCCACACAGGGCACCCATTGCCGGCCATGTACGCCGTTGAGGGCCACGATAAAGCGCGTGTCTCCGATGACCAGAGGGTACTTTCTGTGCGGATTAAAATTCGCGGGCCGGAAAACGGCGCAGGTGAGATTGGTGCCTTTGCTGGGGGACGGAATGACCTTGTCGAATGATGAAATATTTTTTGCAAAAGGGGACGGGTAGTCTGAATAAGGCACCACCGCCGATAATTTTTTGGATGCGAGATCGTATTCCCACACTCCCGCCGAGGGCTCGTTGAAAACGGTTCCCAAAACCAACAATTTCTTCCCGTCGGGCAGGCATTGAAACCACCGGAGATCCGATCCCTGCAACAAACGCGAGCTTTCCTTGCCGGATGCGTCCGTAAATACCACGTGACCCTTTTTCAGATCGCGAGTCCAATAGGCGTATCCTTGATCGCTCAGCGTCTGTAAGCCCAGGAAAACTCCTCCGCTGAAAATATTCGAGATATGGTCTCCATTGGGATCGAAGCGCGAGACGGTGCTGTGCTTGCCGTCCGAGCGGCAGAGCGTGAATTGTCCGGTGTCTTTCGAGTAATTGAAATTCGTCAGGCCCGTCACGCCGGGGTCGAACCAGACAAACGCGTCCGGTCCGGACGACTGGCTCACCTGTCCAAACCACTTCATGCCAAGGTAATCTTCAACCCGCCTTCGTTCCTCGCTGTTGAGCGCCCGATCGTAAATCAGGAGTTCGGCAAAATCACCGTCGGCGCCTTTGGCATTTTTTCCGTCGGGGCCGGCGGTGCGCAGTCCGACCTGGACGGTTTTTTCCGCGGTGTTGAGCCGATTTTGCGTGGTGCCTCGCAGGGAACCATTCACGTAGCCGCTTTCCGCAATGCCGTCATACATCGCGGTAAAAATATTCCAACTGGTGGAGGAGAATTTGATTCGATTGTCGGCCCCTTTCCACCCGGTGGGAAGATAAAGCGAATTGGTCAGTTCGATGGAAAACAGGGAACCTTTCACCCGTGGCTCTCCCATGCTCACCATCATCGACTTCCTAGAATTGTCATGCCGCATGACCACGAAAACGGTGCGCGGTGAAGCCCCGGAGATCGGAACCGCGGAGCGAGTCGCCAATCCCATCGCATTGGTAATCGATTCTGCGGAGGAGAAATGAAGGGTCCCCTTTCCGTTCAGCGCGTGCGTGTTGTTGGGCCCGTTATAAACCGGAGGGTTCCCGTTTTCGAGGGCGTCGTTTTTGCTCGGACTTAAGTCCGACAGATGGGTCACCGCCGATTGATCTGGAAGTTTTAATGTGGATGTGTCCAGCCAAAGTTTCAGGCTGTTGGTGAAGGGGGCAGTGGTATCAACAACGGATGTCACCGCCCCGTCATTATTTTTTTTCGGCGCTTCGCCGAGGACGTTCGCCTTGCATAAAAGATTGTCCTCCAGCCAGGCCACAGTATCGTCGCTTACCATGGTCAGTGAGGATAAGGGGCTCATCCGATTGCATACCACTCGCCGTTCCCATTGCCCATTCGCCTGCTTTTGCACCTCCCAAAGATTTGTTTGATGGCTTACATAGGCGAATCTCAGCGGCGTCAGCCAGGCCACAGCGGTGATGGAATTGGTGTCAACCGGCAGTTCCCCGAAAGACTCGTGCGTTTCCGCCGAACAAATCACCAGTTTATTGCTAAGCGTGTAAAGGAACGATTTATCGTCTGGCGCCCAGGGTAGTGCATTGATGTCCGGAGAATCGTGGTCCTTATAGAGTCCGTCTTCATCGCACAAAATCTGGGCCCGCCCGGTATCGGTGTCGCAGAGGAACAACCCATAACCGATGGCGTCGGTTTTGACGACGGTGAAGCGGTTGCCGGCGTGGTTTACTTGAGGCGTTCCAAAAAACAGGCTGTCCGCGCCGTAGGCGTTTGTTATTTCTTTAAAATGCGCCGGGCGAAGCATTTGCAGCCCAAGGAGGCGAGCCGCCACGAGCACGATCACGGTTCCGACCAGGCCGGCGCCAGAAAACAAAAACCGAGTTCGCCGCCAAAGGGGTGGGGCTTTTTTACGAAGCCCGGCAATTACACTCTGCATTTTCATATTCAATGGCACGCTCAATTAATCCAGTGAGCCGCCTACGGAATCCCGGTGGTTAACTTCAATTTGGCCGCGCGCCTGGAACCCAGTTTCGGTGCCAGTAGAAATTCCAGAGATTATCAAGTTTGGACAATTCCACATGTCCGTCGAAACAGGCGATGCTTATGGCGCCGGGCAGTGGTTGATCCATGTCAAAGCTGCGAGGCGCTTTGGCCGCAATGAAACCACCGTGCCGGGGAATGGTCAGGCGGCCTATTTTTCCATTGAACCCCCCGCCGTGCGTGCCGTGGTATAAATCCGCTGCTGGCGGATCCTCCATTTTCGGCCAACAATCCACCCATACACTATCGCCAAAAACCGGCGTTTCACTGGGATGCTCGATGGTGGACTCTCCCATGAACAAATTCACCGCATCCTCCTCCGGCATGTTTCCCGAGCGGTTCGTTAAATTGGAATATAACCAGCCATTGAAACAATAACTTCCCGACCAATCCTTTTGCGGATCCGTTGAGTGCCAGCTCCAGGCCCGGTCGGCTGTGCCCCAGCGGAATTCATTGGTGGACGTTTCATCAATCTCCGTGGCCACGGGACAAAGACGAACGGTTTGGACTTCGCCGTGGTAATCAATCAATTTCCCCATCCACAGAAGACCTTTGCCGGTGATGTCATACGGCAGGCATTTGCCTTGGAAATCGTGCATGTACATCATGCTGGCCAGGTCCATCTGCTTGAGGTTGTTCACGCATTGAATCTGCTTTGCTTTCAACTTGGCGCTGGAGAGAGCCGGCAATATTAGGGCCGCCAAAATGCCGATGATCGCGATTACAATCAGCATTTCCACCAGAGTAAAGGCCCGCCGCGCATGATCCGACAGACGTTTGGTGGATGGATTCAGATTATCCGTTTGCGAGAACAAGATCCCTCCTCCTGACCCCAATTGCGCGTCGTGCGGGCGCATAAACCCGCCCCCATCAAATAAATCATCTTCGGTCCAAGCCTGGACCGACTGATAATTCTATCCAACCGCGAATTCATAGGGGTACGCCAGTTAATACGCAGCGGGGTTTTAAATCTTTCAAAAAAATTAATTGTCTCGAACTTCAGCCGGCTCAAAACACCCGGGAGAGTCCATAGCGCACCCCCCCCTTCCAGGTGGTCTTTAACTTTTTCTTACCTGCTTGCCCGCAATCTGGAACCATGCAAAGATGAGGCCAATGGCACCTGACGGAAAGGCCGTCGATACACGGTCGGCTTCAAACTGCGCCCGTAGCTCAGTTGGATAGAGCATCTGCCTTCTAACTCCAAAAAGGCATATTTTGCCCACTCTTATCCCTCGTTGACTGAGCTTCTCCGAAATCACCAAACCCGCGTCAACATTGACGACACTAGCGGTTGTTTTTGAGAAATCAATTTTTCTTTCTTTGTCTCTCTTTAACTCTTTTTAAGCCTGTGGGGTACGAATTCGGGGTACGATTTGAAAATTGAGGAGAATGCCCTCCTTGGACGATTCAGTCCCCTACTGTTGGCCTAGCTCTGCAATCGTTGGTGGACATAGTGAATGATCGTGCGTGACGAATTGATCGCGAGCATAGCATCAGCTTCATTGACCAAGTTCTCGTTTGCGTGAGCTACGCTACCTCGATTCCGAATTGTATTGAGTGCATCGCATATTGCGCTCATTGATTTGAGTATGGTCCCGACACGTTCGCCGTGATTTGGATTGGATGCAAACCGGGGGTGCTGCGTTCTCAGCAACTTCACGAGATCGGTCAGGCTTGGGTCGCTACCAGGACTCACCAGACCCGCTTCGGCACAAGTATGTTTCAGGAATCCATGCAGAGCAGTGTGCGCACGGTCCACAGCATTGACCGGATTTCCATCTGTGACCATCCGTTCGGCATCAAACAAGGCTCGTTCAACAACGTCACTGGTGTTTTCGAT
>DASZPR010000500.1:0-2824 GCA_035550235.1 Verrucomicrobiia bacterium
TAAATCTTTGCGCGATGCGCTGGAAACCGATGGGCATATTGTGACGCCGGCAAACGGCGGACAATCCGGCATCGACACGTTTCAAAAGGCGAACGCATCCGGAGAAATTTTTGATGTCGTCATCACCGACCTCGGCATGCCTAACGTGGATGGCCGACGGGTGGCGACGGCCATCAAACAGGCCTCACCCTCCACGCCGGTGATCATGCTCACCGGTTGGGGACAACGCCTGAATACGGAAGGCGACATTCCGCAGCACGTGGATCGGGTTCTTAGTAAACCCCCTAAATTAAAGGAGTTACGTGAGGCTTTGGCACAGTGTGTGCGGCCAACAAATGGGTTATGAACGAAAGCGAATTGTCGACAACGGGTGACATTTCTGCGCGAATCATCATCGTGGACGATGAGACCGCGCAGATGAGGGCGTTGTGCAACACGCTTCAGGATCATCACTATGAAACGACGGGGTTTAGCGCGCCCAAAGAGGCTCTGGCGGCACTTCAGCAGGGAAGAGAATTTGATTTGATATTGGCAGACTTGATGATGCCGGAGATGGACGGCATTACGCTCCTTAAAGCGGCGTTGGAAGTGGATCCGGATCTCGTGGGGGTGGTCATGACCGGCCAGGGAACCATTGATACGGCAGTCAAGGCGATGAAGGCGGGCGCGGTGGATTATATTCTCAAGCCGTTCAAGTTGAGCGCCATTCTGCCCATCCTTTCGCGGGCGCTCGCCATTCGACGGTTGCGCGCGGAGAATGCCGAATTGGCCCGGTGCGTTCGTCAGCACGCTGCGGAACTTGAAAACGCAAACCGGGAGTTGGAGGCATTTTCCTATTCCGTTTCGCACGATCTCCGGGCGCCACTACGCGCGGTGGATGGATTCACCGGCATGGTGCTCACGCGGTATGCAGACCAAATGCCTCCGGACGCGAAACGCTTGTTGCTGCAAGTGGACAGCAGCGCCAAGCGCATGGGGCAACTCATCGAGGACCTGCTCCGTTTTTCAAAATTGAGCCGGCAACCGCTCTCGAAGGGACGCGTCAACCTCGCCGAAACGGTGAATGTCATCGTGCAGGAACTTCGAAATGATGCGGCCGGCCGGGAGTTGCAAATCCGGATTGGTGAATTGCCGGAAGTCCATGGCGACGCATCGTTGTTGCGGCAGGTTTTTGTAAACCTCCTCTCGAACGCCTTCAAGTTCACCCGCCAGACAAAGGCGCTCATCGAAGTGGGTTGCGATACTGACGGCGAAGAAAATGTTTTCTTTGTGCGCGACAACGGAGCCGGTTTCGACATGGCTTACGCGCAAAAGCTTTTTATGGTCTTCCAGCGGCTGCACACGGAAGATCAATTCGAAGGGACCGGCGTCGGCCTTTCGATCGTGCAACGAATTGTGCAGCGGCATGGCGGACGCATCTGGGCCAGGGCAGAAGTCGGGAAAGGAGCAACTTTTTATGTAGCACTGCCAAAGAGAGGAAAGGATTGAACATGGAAACCAAAACCCCGAATCCGCCCGTGCGCATATTGCATCTGGAGGATACTTATACCGACCAGTTGTTTGTCCGCGAAATGCTGGCTTCAGAGCAGTTGCCGGTGGAAATAGAAGTCGTCAAATCACGAGAGGCCTTTGAGAACGCGTTGCGCACAAAATCCTTCGACCTGATTATTTCAGATTATTCGCTGCCCTCCTTCGACGGGGTCAGCGCGCTCGCGATTGCCCGAAAGTTCTTTCCTCAAACGCCTTTCATATTTTTTTCCGGAACCATCGGCGAAGAACTGGCGGTGGACAGCCTCCGAGGCGGGGCGGTGGATTATGTGCTTAAGCAACGGCCGGCGCGGTTATTGCCGGCGATCCGGCGGGCGATCGAAGACGCGCAGGAACGCGCGCGGCTGCGGGAAGCGGAAGAAAAGATCCGCGAACAGGCGGCGCTGCTGGATAAGGCAAGTGATGCCATTATCCTTTGCGACATGGAGCCGCGGATCAAGTTTTGGAACCAGGGAGCCGAACGACTCTACGGGTGGACATCCGATGAAGCCGTCGGAAAAAAACTCCCCGATCTTTTGTTTGGCGGGAAGGCGCCGCCGGAAATAGAAGCGGCCATAAAAAGTTTAAATGAGCGCGGTGAATGGTTCGGAGAGCTCCAGGAAAATACCAAAGATAATCGCACGGTCACCGTCCAGGCGCGGGCCACTTTGATTCGGGATGAACAAGGCCAGCCCAAATCCCTGCTTATCATCAACACTGACATCACGGAACGCAAACAACTGGAAGAACAATTTCTCCGGTCGCAACGGCTCGAAAGTCTCGGCGCATTGATCAGCGGAATTGCGCACGACCTGAATAACGCCCTGTCCCCGGTCATGATGGGAATTGATATTCTGCGCTCAAACCCAAAACCCGAAGAGGCCCGCCCGATTTTCGACATGGTTGAGGCCAGCACCCGGCGCGGCGCAGAGATGGTAAAGCAAGTGCTGGCATTTGCCCGGGGCGCGGATACCCGCAAGAGCGTGGTTCATTTGGATCGACTGATCAAAGAAATGGGCAAAATCATTACCGATGTGTTTCCGAAGAACATCAAATGCCAGGTCAACGTCAGCAAGGAAACCTGGCCGGTTTCCGGCATGGCGACTCAACTGCACCAGGTGCTGATGAATCTTTGCGTCAACGCACGCGACGCCATGCCTCAAGGGGGAATGCTGAAGCTCTCGTCCCAAAATGTGAAACTTGGGCCAGCGGATGTCGCTCAGCATCCGGAGGCCGCGCCCGGGGAATATATACGGGTAAGCGTTGAAGACACGGGTACGGGCATCGATTCGGAACA
>DASZPR010000501.1:0-1590 GCA_035550235.1 Verrucomicrobiia bacterium
CTCAACGTCACCAGATGACTGCGTTGGGAAAAGCGTCTCATGCGGGTTGCAAGTTGCGGGTTGCGGGTTGCAGGTTGGCCGCGACGCGTGAGGATTTTTTCACACGGGAATTCGCCTCATAGCCCTGAAGATAACGGATGAAAGCGGATAATTTCTTGGACAATGTCACCGTTGAATCGCGCAATGAATTGAATTCTGTTTCGCTGATATAATTCTGATCGAACGCGACGCAGAGTTGCGAGCGGACTTCTCCGTTCGACGCTTTTGCAATGTTCAGGAATTGCACAAATTCCTTACGCGTGCCACGTTCAAAACCTTCAGCTATGTTTGACATCGTCGAGACTGCCGCGCGACGAATCTGGTCGCGCAGTCCAAAATCCTGGTTGAATGCCCGTGCCTTTGAAGCCGCATAAACAAGAGCAACCAGATGTCGGGCATCCTGCCAGACATGCAAATCTTCAAATTGTTTAACCGTGGCCATTGTTTAACCAGCAACTTTCAACCTTCAACGTGCAACTTACTCATCCTTCAGAAATTCCGTCTCCATCTTGGAAACCAGTTCCTGCGCGAAGTTGTCCAGTTCCACCGTGAACGCGCGCAGATTGTGGACGAGCCAATTATAGCCGAACATCGAAGGAATCGCCACGAGCAGGCCCGCGACCGTCGTGACGAGCGCGGCGGAAACGCCGGGAGCCATTGTTGTGAGCGTGGCCGAATTCGCTTGCGCGATGGCGGCGAAGGTGCTCATCACGCCCCAGACCGTGCCGAGCAAACCCATGAACGGCGCGCCGCTCACCGCGATGGCCAGCAGGATGAGGCCCGATTCCAGTTTCAACGATTCCTGCGCCACCCGGTTCTCGATGGCGCGCTTGATGTGCTCCATGTTTTTCAGGCTGATGTTCTGCTTGGCGCGTTCGCCCGTCGGCCCGCGCAACCGCGCGTCCAACTGCAAGCAACCGGCCTGATACACGGCGTAAAGCGGGCAGCCCTCGACCTGCAACTTGCGGTCGAACATGTCCAGCACGGCCTTTTGCGCGGAGAATTCCTCGCCGAAAAAGCGGTTCAATTTCCGCGCCCGCCGCATCTGGATGATCTTGGACAACATCACGAACCAGGCCGCGATGGAAAAAAGGAAGAGCAGCACGATGATGGCTTTGGCTTCCACCGTCGCGCGCGCCCAGATGTAAAGGAGTTCGGTCTGGCTGGTGGCCGCACCGATCAATGCAAAGGGTAACCCGCTCATAAAATAAATCTAAACTTGGTGGTGAGGAACCGGTTTGGCCAAGTGGCGGAACTCCGAGCTTTTGCCCGCCGCCCGCCAGTATTCACGCGATCAGGGAAAATTGCAAAACTTTTTGCGTAAAAAGAAGCCGTCCGTCGTCGGGGAAAACGACCGCGTCCCGGCGCGGATTTCCGGCGGTCACGGCGGCGAATCATCAATCTGCCCCAAGTCTTGCCAGCAGGCGTCTTGTCTGCGGTCGCTTCACGGCCGTCGCCGGGATTGTTTCGCCGAGCCACGGGAACGCGAAGACTTTTTCCGCCGGATAAAACCGCGCCAGCAATTTTGCGTTTGAAGCGGTGGCCGCGTCC
>DASZPR010000502.1:0-2329 GCA_035550235.1 Verrucomicrobiia bacterium
GCATAAATCAACACGAACCATCCGCGAAAAATTCAGCGCTTGACATGCAACCAAATGGTTGCATAATGTGAGGCGTGATGGATGCAGTATTCAAAGCGTTGGCGGATGCGACCCGGCGGAAGTTGCTCGATCGTTTGCACAAGAGCGACGGGCAGACGTTGTCCGAGTTGTGCGAGCATCTCAACATGACGCGCCAGGCGGTGACGAAGCATTTGGTGTTGCTGGAAAAAGCGAACCTGGTGTCGGTGGTCTGGCGCGGGCGCGAGAAGCTGCATTATCTGAATCCAGTGCCGTTGCACGAGATCTACGAGCGGTGGATTGGCAAATACGAAGGCTTTCGCCTCCAGGCGTTGAGCGATTTGAAAAAAGATCTCGAGCAAAACGACGACACGAAAGGATGACTGTATGAAAAATGAGAAGCAGGTTTACACATTGTTTATTCGCACCACGCCCAGGAAGACGTGGGATGCGATCACGAAACCGGAGTTCACGCGCCAGTATTGGGGCAACCTCGCGAATGTTTCTGATTGGAAAAAAGGTTCGAAGTGGGAGCACGTCACGAAGGAGAACGAGGCATGGATTGTGGGCAAGGTGACGGAGAGCGAACCGCCGAAGCGGTTGGTGCTGACGTGGGCGGATCCGGACAAACTCAAGGACGAGTCGCGCGTGACTTTTGAAATCGAGCCGGTGGAGGACATGGTTTGCCTGACGGTGACGCATGACAAATTCAAGACGGGTTCGGACATGGCGGGCAAAGTGGCCGCGGGATGGCCGAAGGTGCTTTCAAGCCTCAAGACGTTCCTCGAAACGGGGAAGGGTTTGAATATTTTTTGCAAAGCGGGTTGAACCGGCGACGGCACAAAAAAGGCATGACTTATGAAAAAGGAAAAAATTGAATTTGTTTACGCGACGTTCATTCGGACGACGCCGGAGAAACTTTGGGAGGCGCTGACGAGCGGGGAATTCAGCCAGAAATATTGGTTTGGTTTCCGCTTCGAGGCGGAATTGAAGGCGGGCGGGACCGTGCGCATTCATCCGCCGCCCGGGATGGAGCAGCATGGAGATCACAAGGGAGAAGTTTTGGTGTGCGAGCCAAATCGTAAACTGGTTTATACCTGGCAGCAGAACGACACGCCGGAGATCGCGAAGAAACGCGACGGGCTTTCGCGCGTCACCTATGAACTCACGCCGATGGGGTCGCAGGTCAAGCTGCGGTTGATTCACGAAAATCTGCTGCCGGAGGACGTCGAGAAAGATCCGAGCAGTTTCAAGGGCATTAACAATGGCTGGCCGGCGGTGATCAGCAGTTTGAAATCGCTGCTGGAAAATGGCGTGGCGCTGGATTTTGGGATGAAGGGCTGCGGGTCGGACGGAAAATCAAAGTGAGTGCGAAGTGTGGAAGCAGGCTGGCAACGCCGCGTGAAAGCGCGGCGTTGCTATTTTGGGCAAGTGATTAATTCCATTCGGCGAGGATTTTTTGCGCTTTCACCACTTGCTCCTTTGAGCCGGTGAAACCGAACTGCAATTTTCCCGATTTGCGCGTGACTTGAACTTCGATGGTTTCCAGGCCGTCGCGTTTCATGCGGGTGCGGAGTTGTTTGTGGGCTTCGTGGAGGCCGTGTTTTTGGAGGCTATTGCTCATGGTGCAGGATCAATGCGCGGTTGGCGGATAGCAATGTTAATCGCCGGGTATTTTGGGGAGTGATTGAAGTGGGCAGCCTGGGACGCTGGCACGAGTAGGGGGCGTGGGAGTATCTGAGAGAAGTTGGACTGCGGATATAAGCGGCGCGCACGGAGTGGCGCGCCTTAACACCGAGGATTTGTGAGCCAAGTTAATTGCGTGCTATTGGCTGGGAGTCGGTTATAATGACCGGCTATGTCATTTCGAATATTGGGGCTTGAGGCCAAAATTTTGCAGGCGGTAGGGGAAGCCGGTTACACGGAACCGACGCCCATCCAGACCGCCGCCATCCCGCCGATCATCGCGGGGCATGATCTCATCGGCATCGCGCAGACGGGAACCGGGAAGACGGCGGCGTTCACGCTGCCGATTCTTACGAAGCTCGCGGCGCAGCCCGCCGTGCAACGGCGGGGCACGCGTGTGCTGGTGATCGCGCCGACGCGCGAACTCGTGTTGCAGATCGAGGAGAATGTGAAGATTTACTCAAAACATTTGCCACTGACCGTGGCCACTGTTTTTGGCGGCGTGGGTGAACATGGGCAAATCAAGGCGTTGCGCGCGGGGGTGGATGTGGTTATTGCGTGCCCGGGGCGGCTGCTAGATTTGATGGGCCGCCGTTGCGCGGATTTTTCGCAATTGCAATTTCTC
>DASZPR010000503.1:0-3989 GCA_035550235.1 Verrucomicrobiia bacterium
CGAACGGGATGAGCGGCGGCCAACTGGCCAAGGAACTCATCAAACGCAATCCCCGCCTCAAAATCATCTACACCAGCGGCTACAGTCCGGAAATTTTGAAACAGGATTCCATCCTGGCGCAGGGGATCAACTTTCTGCCAAAACCTTACGATCTTACGGCACTGCTCAAAGCCATTCGCCTCTGCCTGGATGGCGGCCGTCTTCCCCAATACGAAGTGCGCTCCGGTAAAACCCAGACCATTACAACGGTAGTCAGCTAAATCATTTTAAAGGGGTGGGGAACTGGGCAAAAAAAATGACGAATGACAAATGGACACGTCCATTCGTTATTCGTCATTTGCCTGGGAACCGAAGAAAAAAACCGCAGGCGAAACCTGCGGCCAATTCTTCCGACTTCCAAAATTAACCGCCGTTGTCGCCAATGGCTTCGACCGGGCAGCCTTCCTTCGCTTCCTTGCAACGCGCTTCCTCATCAGGATTTTCGGGTTGCTTGTAGACGAACGAATAGCCGCCGTCGTCGTTCCGTTTGAAATTGTCCGGCGCGGTTTCGCGGCAGAGATCGCAATCGATGCACTGGTTATCCACGTAGTATTTCCCGCCCGTGTTCTCAGGATATTTATTTGCTACATCAGCCATAAAATTGCCTTTTCAGGTGACGCAATATGACCGCCGCCTGCAACCATGGCAAGTCTCATTTCCCAACTAAAATTGGCGGGCGCTCACCGGCAATTGCGCCGGTCCAAAAACAAAAATGCTTTTCATCCGCGTGCGCGGAATTATGCTCAAGCGATGCAACCCAGCGCTCAGCGCAAAACAAAAATTATTGCCACCTTAGGCCCGGCCACCGATTCAGCCGAAATGATCGCCAAACTGATCAAGGCCGGCGTCAACGTTTTCCGCCTGAACATGTCCCACGCGCCCCATGATTGGGTCCGCCGCGTGGTCAAGGATATCCGCGCCGCGGGCGCCGCCGCGAATTGCCACACGGGCATCATGATGGACACGCAAGGTCCTGCCATTCGCACGGGCGAGCTGGGCGTGCCGCTCGATTTGCAGCCCGGGCAAAAATTTACACTCACCGTCCGCGGCGAACGCAGCGAGGAAGAACGCTCCGTCGACGTCAATTACGCGGAGTTCGTCAACGACATCAATGTCGGCGACGTGGTGCTCATTGACAACGGGGCGATCGAAATGAAGGTGCTCGCCAAGAGCGGCAACAAGGTGGAATGCGAAGTTCTTACCGAGGGCAAGCTCGGCAGCCGCCGGCACATCAATTTGCCGGGTGTGAAAGTCAGTCTCCCGGCGCTGACCGCGAAGGACATTGCCGATGCGAAGCTCGGCCTGGAACTGGAAGTCGATTTCATGGCGCTGTCCTTCGTCCGTGAAGCGCGCGATTTGCTTCAACTGCGCGAGTTGTTCAAGGACTTTAAGAAACATCCGCTCGTCATCGCGAAAATCGAGGACCAGCAGGCCGTGGCGAATCTTGAACAAATTGTTCGCGAAGCGGATGCCGTGATGGTGGCGCGCGGGGATTTGGGCATCGAAATTCCTTACGAGGAATTGCCGATTGTGCAACGGCGGATTGTCAAAACCTGTTTGCGGCAGGGGAAACCGGTCATTGTCGCCACGCACATGCTCGAAAGCATGATTGAATCGCCTTCACCCACGCGCGCCGAGGTCACGGACGTGGCCAACGCGATTTACGAACAGACCGATGCCATCATGCTCAGCGGCGAAACCACGGTCGGCAAGCATCCGTTGCGCTGCATTGAGGTGTTTGATCGCATTTCCCGGCGCATTGAGCGCAGCGGTGGCGCGAACTTTTTCGAAAACGCCGAGATGACTACTCCCCGCCAGAAGTTGGTCAAGAGCGCGGTGGTCATGGCGAACGAACTCAAAGCGGAAGCCATCCTGGTATTCACGCGTCACGGCCACATGGCCCGGCACACGGGCTGGCTGCGGCCGCGTTATTCGCCCGTTTACGCTTTGTGCGCATTCGACGACATTGCCCGCAGCCTGGCGCTTAGTTGGGGCGTCACGCCATTCGTCATTCCGTTCGACATGATCAATCCGCAAAACACTGTGGAGGCTGGGTTGATCAGCCTGACGGAACAAGGGCGCCTGCACAAAGGCGCAACCGTGGTCATCATCAGCTCCATTTTGGTGGGTGAGCAGATCGTGGATGCGGTGCAGATGCGGGTGGTGTAACTCCACCACCGCTCAATTAACGTAATTGCTACTTATTCGATTTCGTTGCGTGTCGCTCGGCAGCACCAACGATGTCAAAAATTTTATCTTCATCACCGAATAAACTGTAGTTGTCCGGGCCCAACACAGCAATTTGCTCGTTCAAAACATCCCAATGAAGGCCAGTATATGCCAGGACGGCATAGTTTTTATGTTCTATTAAGTCTTTAGGGTTTGCTTTGAAGTATTTGTTGTAAGCGCTTTGCACATCATCCCAAACCGAAGGCAGTTGCCAATAGGCATCTCGTTTCTCTTTTGGAAGATACTCCGTCAGCGCCCGGTGGGCTTGGACGAGCATCAGTGGAACTTTTCCACCCCAGTTAGTCGAGGCAACGCACTCCCTTCCAAAAGCGATTTCATCTTTCGGGGAGCCGTACCATTTTGGTTCCAAATAGAGTAATTTTTGGCAACAGGCATTAACGTTGTTCGTATCCAGTTGCATCGCTCTCTGAAACCAAAGTTCTAGTTGGTCTCGCCCTTTCCCTTGACCAAGCTCAACCGTCATCATTTCTTCCGCGATCAACGGCTGCTTCGGATTCACTTCCCAGGCCGCCTCGAGCTCCGTAGCCGCTTTCCTGAGGTATTCCTCGAAAATCGGCCATTGTGACGGCACCACTTCGCTGGCGTAATAACCCCCGCGCGCATTCCACGCCAAATCCACGAAACGACTGCCTCTTATCCATTTCATCAGGTATGGGGGGCGATTTGTCCCCAGAACCCTGGTCACTGGTTCGAAACCATTGTCCTCCTCCCAGCACCATTTGGCGAGATAGATGCTGGCAGCACGAAAGACTTTCTCATCGGAACTCTTTTTGTCAGTAGCTACCTTCTTGAAATCCCGAAAATCTTCGACCTGATTTGGTGGAGCATCGTCGGGAAGATCAGCGCCCGAGGGGACGGGGGGGTTGAGGACGGCATTTGTGTTCAGCTTCCATTTTCCATTGGATATTTCCCACACCTGCGCCTTCGACATTAGCGGGGCGGAAATATAGAAACCGACGAAAAGCAGCTTACTGATTGAAACAAATTGCCGAATGAACCGCCGGGCTGCTATTTTCATTTGCCTATTTTCTCCCTTCTTGCGTGAGCATTCACCATTCGACAGCAACGGTCAATTTCTTCCCAAACCGATTGTGATAGTGCAACTGCCGGTGATGCATCCCGTGTTCATGCACCAGCTTCGTGATCTTCACGTCGTAACAGCAATACTCCGCGATATCCATCAGCTTACCCTGACGGAACCATTCGATGGCCTGCAAGCCTTCCGCCGTTTTCTCCACGCCGAAGGTCGCGGTGGCGATGGAATCCAGTGAGAGCCGGTGTTGCAGTTTGTTTTGCAACTCGACGAGCATGTCGAGCGTGGGCAGTTGGCGCAAATCGAACGCGGTGTAACCGTGCAGCACTTCGTAATCGAACCGGAGGTTGTTGAAGCCCACCACAAGATCGGCGCGCTGCAATTCCTTGATCAGGTCGTCCACCTGTTTCTCGTGGTAAATTTTGTACCCGCCGGTGCCGGTATTGTAAGTCACCCCGACGCTCATGCCCATCGCGCTGATTTTA
This sequence comes from Verrucomicrobiia bacterium, assembly GCA_035550235.1. GTDB lineage: Bacteria > Verrucomicrobiota > Verrucomicrobiia > Limisphaerales > DASXHY01 > DASXHY01. The sequence goes on from DASZPR010000503.1 coordinate 3,808, forward strand.
TCCCAGCCGCCGACTTCATCGGCGGACTTTTGCGTTTCCAAATCGAAATAGACGATATTCTTCGCCATGCTCCCAGAATAAAACCTCCTCCGGCCAAAAGAGACAAACCTTTTCTGACGGGCAACCACGAATGGACACGAACAAACACGAATCTGAAAAATGGTTTTACGCGAAGGACGCCA
>DASZPR010000504.1:0-1795 GCA_035550235.1 Verrucomicrobiia bacterium
CCGATATCACCGCGCAACGAGACGAGGACCAACTCGGAATTGGATGCCGCAATAACTCCCTGCTCGCGAATCTCTGGCACGTGAAACATTTCAAGTTTCCAAAGGGTGAGGTCGAAGTCCGGCCCGAGTTGACAGTGATCAAGCACGTGGTTGAGAAATTGCCGTGCGTGCAATCCGGTTGGCAGGTCCTGGTAAGCCAGAGTGACTTCAAACCGTGGCGATTGCATCGGAGACGACGTCCTTTTCGAGCTTCCAATGCTGGCCGCATCCATAAATTTAATACCTTCGCACCTAATAGCCTGCCTTATGAAGAGTGGCGCCACAAGGCCCACTTACTCACCGGTTCTTCACTGCTTATACACCGCGGGCATTTGTGGGATTCGGGCAAACGCTTTCAATAGAGGGATTGGCTGGCGTCGCTGTATTTAAGACGTTTCAAGCCTCCTTTTGTTCCCGCCATAAACTGCGAATCCCTGGATTTTTATTCACAAAGAGACCGGGGGCCGGCCAACGCGAATTTCGGGTTAGCTCTCCAATTGCGTCGTGAGAAATTCCTGCGACAACTGGTCGAGCGCGGGCACGGCGTCGGTTCCGGTGCGAACCACCAGCGCCAGGCGCCAGCCATCCGGCCGCTCCACCAGGCGGACTTGTCCTTGTTCAAAAGCCCAGGTGCTCCAATGCGGCAGGGAGGATTCCGTAATCGCGGCCGCAGCGAGGTTGTCGAAGCGACCGAGAATTTTTTCCACAATCGATGCCGGGCAGGCATCGTTCACGCTGTGACAAATGAGTTGGCCATCCGGAGCACGTAAACCGCAGGCCAGTGTTCCTGGCAGCGAAGCACGGCTCACAAGCCATTGCAGAGCGGAATTATTCATGTGCTCGGCGGCTCGGTGGCGGTTCGCACGAAGACCAGGCGATCGGGCCGCGCCTGGGCGATCGTGCGTCCGTTTGGATATTGCAATTCCAGCCGATCGAATTTCCCCAGCGGGACTATTTCCTCAAGCGCCGCCGCTTCCCCCGCGATTATTTTCAGGTTCGCCACGCGCGCGGCCACATCCGCGCAGTCCGCATTGTAAAGCGGTTCGCCCGCAGCCGAGCAAATGAGCGTTTCCATGACGCGCACGGAAAGGGTGGCGGGCGCGGCGGCCGTCGCCGATTTCACTTCCGTTTCTGTGGGCGCGGTTTGTGCGGCGCCTTCATCCCGCACGCGCGCGGCCTCCATGAGCAGGGATTCCCATTGGCCCTGAATGGTGCGTTCGGGGGGTTGTGAGAATGGCGCGAGCTCAAACGAACCGCCGGGCAGCGCGAGCAACCGTTGCAGTGCGGGTTCCCCGGTCAGCCCGTCGCCAAAGGCGTGAATAATATTGCCGTCCTCGATGAAGATGCGGCCGAGCATCTGCTCGTAGCGCACTTCCAGCACGGAGGAATTGCGGCCCAGGCATTCCATCTGGATGACATCCTGCAGGCCCACCCGCCGCAACATGCCTTGAAAACCTTGCTGCGGCGTCCAGCTCATCAAATCGTCCAGCATGGCAAAGACGGATTTGAAACCGTCCGGCGTGCGCGGTTTTTCAATCACGAGCTCCGCGCCGTTGGCGAGACATTGCGAACGCTTTTCCTCCGTGGCGTAAGCGGTGAGCGTGACCTTCTTGAGATCGGAATAACGCTTGCCCAATAAATTCAGGAATTGAATTCCGTCGAGCAGCGGCATGTTCATGTCCACGACGGCCAGGTCCATCCGTTTTTGTTTGAGCAGGTCCAAGGCACTTTGAGGCGAGGAGGCACAATGAATGTC
>DASZPR010000505.1:0-6502 GCA_035550235.1 Verrucomicrobiia bacterium
GGGTCGAAATCACTTCCTGAGTTTTGGGTTCAGATGGTGCCGGTGCGGTTTCGGTTACCGGCGCGTAAGGCTTCGAATTCTTTTGTTTGTTTAAATAAACAATGGCCCCGGTGACGACGGCGGCGGCGATGATGATGAGAAAGAGAGATTTTTTCATTTAAGTTTTCAGGTTTGAGATTGTGCGTTGACGGCTGATTCCCGCCGGCGGCGGGCGCGGGCGACGATTTTTGATTGTAACGTGACAGGGATGATCCAAGCCAGCATCAGCAGGATATTGTGATTGGAAATGGTAGTGGCCAGTTGGAAATAATAGTCCTGATCAAAAAACCGCTGTGCAATGGGATTGTTGGCTTGTGTGGCGAGGGCTATGCCGCCCATCGCGAAATCGCGCGCTGCAACGATGCCGCCAACCGCGGAATGCCAGCCAAGGCCGCAGCCACAAAAAATCTGCCAGCCAAAGGCCGCGCCTCCAAACCCCCACATTCCCATGCTGATGGCACCAAGAGCGAACAAACCAAAACTGATCCCTCCGAACGACAACAGGCCGATGGTGACCCCGCCGAAAGCGATGGGCGCAATCGCAAGTCCGCCGGAAGCGAAGATAACGCCGACCGCATGGCTGCTCCCAATGGCAATCCACGCTTTCACCGGGCCGCGCATCACATCGAAGCGGTCGCCCGTCCGGACGTGAATCAGCGGCAGGCCGAACAAAGTCCATGAGCTCCGGTACTCGAAGGCGGCGTCGGGGAATCTGCCGCCGTATTCCTGCACCAGGACTGTTGCAAGATAACGGCGGCGTTGCCGAAGGGTGGCAAAGACAAAGCCGGCGAGGGTCAGAAAATAAATGACGACCGTTTGGCTGAACAACACGCTCCAAAAGATCGCCGGTGTGGTTTGGCCGTGAAACATCCGGTACAACGGCACCGCCAGGATGGCTGATAACCCGAGCGCAACGAAGACCGAATTGAGGAAAAGTCTTTTTACGTGTTTACGTTCCTGATCGGAATGAGCCTCGTCCATGCTCATGCGGTAGCTCGCATAATTTCCAAAAATAATGGCAAGCGGTGCGAACAAGACACCGAACAACCCCATGACGCCGGTGCTCTTTGCCGCCGCGCTGCCCTTGGCGGCCGCCCCGGTGAGGGCGGCTGCTTTAGCCGAAAGCGTCAACGCCGGCAGCGCGGAAAGAACGGAAAGTGTGAAGTGCGGGCCAGGGCTGGTTTGCGCCAAGGCACCTTCGACGAAATTCAGGAACTGTTCCTGCAGCAATTTGCGGCCGCGCGAGAGGCGCTGCTTCGCGGTGTCCTCAGTCAAATCCAATTTCGCCGCGACGGCCTCCACCGATTGATGTTCGCGATAAAAGAGAATGAGCGGTTCGCGATAGATTTCCGGAATACGCTCGAGCGAGCGCCAGAGGATGGCCGCCTCTTCCTTGCTGATGGTGGTCTCGATGGGCAACGGTTCGGGGGACGGGCCTTCGGAAATTTCCTCGAGCGGTTCGGCGCGGTGGCTCGGTTCGCGGCCTTGTTTGCGGAGCGTGCTGTGAATGAGATTACGGGCAATGCCGCAGAGCCAGGCGCGCAGTTTTTCCGGCTCGCGCAAATCGCGGAGTTGTTTCCAGGCGGTGACAAAGGTGTCCTGGGCGAGATCCTCGCTCTGGCTCAAGCTGCCAGTGGCGCTGTAGGCGAGGGAGCAGACCAGGCTTTGATACCGCGAAACGATTTGGCCGAAGGCGTCGCGATTGCCCGAAAGGCTGGCGACAACCAGGTCGGCGTCATTTTGCGGAACCGCGGACATCATCGTGCGAGTTATCATATCGTCGCATACGTGGCGGAAAAGGTGGAAAAGGTGACAAAGAATTTACGGTTCACGATCGCCGATTGGCGATTGCAAATAAGGAATAGCGGAGGATGAATAACGAATTGGAGGGGCGCAGTGCGCAAGATTTGCGCGCCGGGGTTGGTTTGTTCGAGCAGTAATTGCGCGCTTTGATTGTGTAAGCCGCTGTAAATCAATTGTTTTCTACTTTGGCACGAGCTTTGCGTTAGGTCAATTACGCGCGGGCACATCCGTTGGGGGGTGGCCGCCAATTAAAAACTAAAAACGATAGAAAGAACACAGTATGAAAAAATTGTTAACGATGCTGGCCGTAGCCGGCGCTCTGTGTATGAGTGCGGATAGTCTTTTAGCGCAAGACAATGGTGGCGGTGGCGGTGGTGGCGGCGGCGGTCGCCGTGGCGGTGGTGGTGGAAATTTTGATCCGGCCCAATTCCAACAGCGCATGATGGACAACGTCAAGGATCGCCTCGGTTTCACGAACGATACCGATTGGAGCGCGGTTGAACCCCTCGTGCAGAAGGTCATGGACGCCCGTCGTGAGACGGTGAATTTCGGCGGCTTTGGCCGTGGTGGTGGTCGTCGCGGCGGTGGTGGCGGCGGTGGTGGTGGTGGTGCTTTCGGTGGACAAACTGATCCTGATCGCGAAGCCTTGCAGCAGGCGTTGGACAACAATGCCGGTTCCGCCCAGGTGAAGGCGGCGCTGGATAAATTCCGCGCCTCGCAGAAGCAGAAACAGGCCAAGCTCGTCGCGGCCCAGTCGGATCTGCAGAAGGTATTGACACCGAAGCAGGAAGCCGAAGCGGTGCTGATGGGTTTGCTAAACTAAAATTAACCCCCAACGAGAAGCTGGCGTCTGGCTAAGGTAGTATGAGTGAAAAAGCTGTCATGGATGCGTCCCTGAAACAATTGCTCGACCGCATGGTAGTGGCGCGGCAATTGTCCTCGATTGATGCAGAGGCGCTGGCGCGCGTGGCGCCGGCTGTCAAGACCGAGGAGGACGTGCTCCGCTGGCTGGCCAATGAATACGGCCTCGCTTATACGACCCTGGAAGATCTTGAGCCGGATCGCCAGCTTCTCTCTTTGTTTCCTGCGCGCATTTTGCTGAAGGAGGAATTGCTTCCCCTAAAGCGCACCAACGGCACGGTGGAAGTGGCCACCAGCCGCCTTTTCGCGACGCAGGGATTGGATGCGTTAAAGACGCTGACGGGCCTGAATCTCAAGCCGATTCTCGCCTCCAGTGAAGCGATTCAACGCGAGATGAAGAAGCGCCTGGGCGTGGGCGCCGACACCATCGGCACGCTCGGCGAGGAAAAAGGCTTTGAAGTCGTAGACGAAAATCCGGATGGAGATAATGATCTCGACGGTGTGGAGGATGAAGCGTCGATTATCCGCTTCGTCAACCAGGTGTTGAAGGACGCGATTGAATTGCGCGCCTCGGACATTCACCTGGAACCATTTGAAGATGAATTTCGCATTCGTTATCGCATTGACGGTGTGCTGCAGGATGTGCCGGTGCCGCCGCAGTTGAAACAATTTCAGCCGGCCATTGTGTCGCGCGTCAAAATCCTGAGCCATTTGAACATCGCGGAAAAGCGATTGCCGCAGGACGGGCGCATCAAGATTCGCATCGAGGACAGCGAAGTGGACATTCGCGTGTCGGTGATTCCGATGTTGCACGGTGAAGCGGTAGTCATGCGTTTGTTGCGGCAGAATTCCAAATTACGCGGCTTGAAAGACATCGGGATGGACAAGCGCGAGATGGAATGTTTCCAGCGCGTGCTGCAGATGCCGCACGGGATTATTCTCGTGACCGGCCCGACCGGGTCAGGCAAAACCTCGACGCTGTATACGGCGTTGAATGAGATCAACGATTCCGTCCGCAAGATCATCACGATTGAAGACCCGGTGGAATATCAATTGAAGGGCGTCAATCAAATCCAGGTTTCGGAAAAATCCGGGCTGACGTTTGCGCGCGGGTTGCGCTCGATTTTGCGTCATGATCCGGACGTGGTGCTCATCGGTGAAATTCGTGACCAGGAAACGGCGCAGATCGCCGTGCAGGCGTCACTGACTGGTCACTTGGTGTTCTCCACCTTGCACACGAATGACGCTCCCGGCGCGGTGACGCGGTTGGTGGATATGGGCGTGGAACCGTATCTCGTGGCGTCATCGCTTGAAGCGGTGCTTGCGCAACGCTTGGTGCGCGTGCTTTGCAAGCATTGCAAAGTGCCGGACAATTCGCCGACGTCAGTGGCGTTGAAAGCGCAGATTGGCATCCCGGCGAACGCTATTATTTATAAGTCGGTCGGCTGCCGCGAGTGCCGCAATACCGGGTTCTACGGCCGGCACGCGATTTTTGAATGGATGGATTCGGACAACGAAATCCGCCAATTGGTTTTAAAGAATGCATCTTCGGATCAAATCCGCGACGCCGCCCGCCGGCAGGGTATGAAAACGCTGGCTGAAGACGGCTGGCGAATGGTGCGCATGGGAATGACCACGGTGGAAGAAGTTTTAAGTGTGACAACCGCCAAGGAGGTGGCTCGCACAACGAAAAACGAAACGATGGATGGCGCGACCCCGGCCAGCCTCGCAATAGGAACAAAAGAATGAAAACTCGTTTCATTAGCTTGATGGAATCGCCCGACGCCAGTGAAGGGACCAGCAAAGGGGCGCGGGTGGATTCAAATTATTCGACGGAGCGTTCACCGAGGACCGCATTATTGTTTGAGGCGACGCACACGGTAATCCTTCCGTTGGTCAGGTTCGGGAGCGAAATGCCCTCGGCGGAAGAATTGGTGAAAACCGAGTGCAAGGTGGGCTGTTCCGTCCAGGAGCAATAATGCCCACATTTCAATATAGAGCGATTCAAGCGGACGGGAAGATTGCCGAGGGCCAGCTCGAAGCTCCGGGCCGTCCCGATGCGTTCCGGCAGATTGAAGGGCGCGGTCTTCGCCCAGTCAGCCTCGCCGAACGCGCGGCGGGCAAGAATGGTTCGGCCAAACCAGCCGCCGGGGCAGCGCCGGCAGGCGATCTTTCGTTCAGTTTCAAATCCACCAAAGTTTCTGCCAAGGAACTGGAAAATTTCACGCGTTTGTTGTCCAGCTTGCTCGCCGCCGGCGTGCCCTTAAGCCGCGCGCTCATGATTCTGGTCAAGGAATCCTCCAATCCCACCGCTGCCGCCAAGTGGAAGGAAGTACATGACATGGTCATCGACGGCATGTCGCTGGCCGATGCGATGGCAAAATCGCCGGACACTTTCCCGCGGGTTTATACCGCGATGGTGGAAGCGGGCGAAGCGGGCGGTTTCATTGATGTAGTGCTGGCGCAGATTGCGGATTTCCAGGCGCGCGAGAAGGAATTAAAAGGCAAGGTGCTGACCGCGATGTTGTATCCCTGCATCCTGCTGGTCCTCGCGATCGGCGTGTTGATCGTGTTGCTCACTTTTTTCATTCCCAAATTCCAGACGGTGTTTAACAGCCTGCACGGCAACCTACCCTTGATCACGCAGATCATCATTGGTGCCAGCCATACGATTCGCTCTTACGGCTTGATTGTAGGAGCGGCAGTTGTGGGCGTTGTTTTGCTGGTGCGTAACTGGTTTCTGTCTGAACAGGGACGGCGCGTGTGGGAGACTTTTTTATTGCGCGCACCGCTGGTGGGGCCGCTGACGGCGCAATTCGCCATGGCGCGTTTTTGCCGGATGCTGGGCACGTTGCTCGGCGCGGGGGTGCCGTTGATTCAGGGTCTGAACGTGGCGCGCAAATCCATTGGCAACCAGGTCCTCGTGGATGCGGTGGAACGAGCGATCCAGGCCGTGCAGCAAGGCGGTCGCCTGGGCCAGAGCCTGGCGGAATGCAAAGGGCTGTTCCCGGGCTCCGCGTTGGAAATGATTTCGGTAGCGGAAGAAAGCGGCAAGCTGGATACGGAATTGGTCCGCATCGCGAATACCACCGAGTTGGACCTGGATCGTCATCTGAAAACCGCAGTGGCGTTTGCGGAGCCCGCGATGTTGTTTTTCATCGCGGCATTCATCGGCGTTATTTTCATCGGCATGTTGCTACCAATTCTGACCATGAGCGAACACATCAAATAAATCTTATGAAAACACAAAACCTCTCAACCCTTAAAAACAGAAAGAAACACGGCTTTACGCTCGTTGAAATCCTGCTGGTGGTGACCATCATCGGCATCCTCGCGGCATTGGTGATTCCGAAAATTGCCGGCAAGAGCGATGAAGCCCGGAAAAAAGCGGCTTTTTCGGATGTGAATGGAGGCATCAAAACCGCCTTGGGAATGTATGAGGTGGACACTGGAAGATACCCGAACAGCTTGAATGACCTGTTCCAACAGCCGTCCGATGTGAAAGGATGGAAGGGCCCTTATTTGGATGCTGGGCAGATTCCGATGGATCCGTGGGGACATGCTTACGTTTACGTTTACCCGGGCCGCAAAAATCCGAGCGGCTACGATCTTTATTCAGTCGGACCAGATGACCAGGACGGAACGGCCGACGATATCGGAAATTGGATGACTTCGGCGGATCAGTAATGAGGACGCCGGGAGTGAGATAATTGTGCGAATCCAACGAGTCTATGAAGTGCATGAGCGAAGCGAAGCGGCGAAACCGCTTTCGGCTTTGTGCCGTGTTCTTTTCGGGCGC
>DASZPR010000506.1:0-1605 GCA_035550235.1 Verrucomicrobiia bacterium
TCACCGCCGAACGACATGATGACATCGCCGCCGCGTTTGCGAATCGCATCGATCTGGTCGTGATAAAGATTTTCACCGATGGCGATGCGGCCGTCCCACGACGGGTCCTTGAAATATTTTACGTCCTTACCGTGACCTTCCTGTTTCGCGATGATGAAAGCCAGCGTGTAATATTTCAGTCCGCAAGCGTCGTCGCAGTCCGTCAGCTTAAAATTATCTCCCGCGCCGATATACATATAAGGCGCGAACACGCGCGCCGGCCATTCCGCGCGGCTGACGTTCGCGAACAAAGTAGTGCTGAGAGCAAGCGCGAGTGCGAGGGGCCTCGTGAGTTTGTTTTTCATGGTAGGGATTGTAGGTTGAAGCAAAAGTAATGACCTTGCTGTGTCTGGGCAATTGCAAATAAACCACTCTTTCGGGGGATACATTCTGAAGGGTCCAAATCCCAAAGTCCAAGTTTCCAGAGAAATTCCAAACCACAAAAGCACTGAGGGAATAGGTTTCGGAATTGGAGGTTGGGAATTCTTGGAGCTTGGATGTTGGAGTTTGGAACTTTACTCTGCCGCTATGTTTCGTCCGTGCATTGACTTGCATGAAGGCAAGGTAAAGCAAATTGTGGGCGGCACCTTGAGTGACGCGCCCGGGCAATTGCGCACCAACTTCATTTCCGACCGCCCCGCCTCGTGGTTCGCCGAACTCTACCAGCGCGACGGCTTGAAGGGCGGCCACGTCATCATGCTCGGCTCCGGGAATGAAGACGCAGCACGCTCCGCGTTGGCCGCATTCCCCGGCGGCATGCACATCGGCGGCGGCATTCGCGTGGACAACGCGCGCGCCTGGCTCGAGGCCGGCGCTTCGCACGTCATCGTCACGTCGTGGGTTTTCCGCGACGGCCACATGGATGAACAACGGTTGGCGGAATTGGTCAAAACCATTGGAAAGAATCGCCTCGTGCTCGACCTGAGCTGCCGGCGCCGGGGCGAAGATTATTTTGTGGTGACCGACCGTTGGCAAAAATTCACCGACTTGAAAATCACGCGCGAAACGTTGCAAACCCTGGCGGGTTCCTGTGCGGAATTTCTCGTGCACGCCGTCGATGTGGAAGGACTTTGTCGCGGCGTGGATGGCGAATTGGTTTCGCGGCTCGGCGAATGGTCGCCGATCCCCACGACTTACGCCGGCGGCGCGAGTTCACTGGCGGACCTGGAAACGGTGACGCGCGTGGGGCAGGGGAGAATCGATCTGACGATTGGTTCGGCGCTGGATATTTTTGGCGGCACGGGCGTTCGCTATGAGGATGTGGTAGCCTTTAATAGGAAACCGAGATGACGCCATGAACATGAAGCGTTGGCTGCGCGAGCATTCCCTCAAACTGCTCGCCATTCGCGACACCCCGGAAGCCATTGCCGGAGGCATTGCCATCGGGATGTTTTTTGGGTTCACGCCGCTATTCGGTTTGAAAACCATCCTCGCGGTCTTTTTTGCGTGGGTGACGCGCAGCAACATCATCGCCGCGGTGCTCGCTGGAACGTTGCACGATTTGATTCTCCCCATCATGCCGGTCGTTTTTATTTGGGAATACAAAATCGGCTATTGGGTCCTGTA
>DASZPR010000507.1:0-3138 GCA_035550235.1 Verrucomicrobiia bacterium
CGTCGAGTGCCTTCGAGTAACTCGCGTAATTGGTCCCGTTCACCGTGTCTTCATTCGGATGAAACACGCATGAATCGTAACTCGCGATCCAGTCCGGCTCGTTCTGGATGCTGATCCATTTCAGGTTCACGCCATTGGACTGGTAGGCCTTGATGCTGTCGTACCAATACTGCGCAAAATTCGTGTACGCGAACCCGCCGTTGGTGAAGAGGATCGTGTTGCCATTGGCGACATCGTCGTTGTTTTTCAAAAACGCCGGCGGTGCCCAGGAACTCATATAGACCTGCACCGGATGACCCAGCAGGCGATTGGCGTTGGAGACAATATCGGTTGCCGCCGTGTCAAATCCAGCGAGCGCCGTCTGGTAACGATACCAGTCGCCGAGCCGCAACATCGAGAGATTCAAGCCCGCGAAAACATTCGTGTAAATTTCCTGTTTGTAGGGATGATCCCTGAGCCACGTGTCGTAAAACGCCGTCGCGCCACCCATGCCTTCGATCGTCTGGAATGTTTTTGTCGTATCGATCGTGGTAGTCCCGCTCGAATTCTGCAGCGGCGGTGGTGGCGTGCCATCGGTGCCGTTATCGAGATTGGAAACGGTGAACAAATAATTCGTCGAGCCAAAAACAAATTTGTCGATGCTCAAACCGTCCTCACGCGCGCCGATCTGGAAAGTCTGGGTCAGGTTTCCCGCCGTAACCGTGAATCCCGGCTGGTTCACCAATTGCGAAAGGTTGATCCATTTCCAGACGCCGCTGCCCAGCGTGCCGCCGCCCGTCACGACATCCGTGACATTGCTAAAACCACCGGCAGCGAGTCCGTTTACCAGGATCCAGTCGGAACTGAGCGCTGGGTCCTTCGTCCCGAAACTGCTCGCGAAAAACAAACTGTCGTCATTGAACGTGCCCGCACCGACATTCACGCGCGCGTAAAGTTCGTACGAGCCGTTGGTGGGAAAGTTCACGGTGTAAGTGGCCACCCGCGCCGCGTTGCCGGGGTTGTTGCTGGTGCTGTTGGAGGCGATCGTGATGTATGCCGGGCTTGCACTGTTGCTCACCGCCCAGTCGGCGCCGAGCACGCCGGATTCAGCCTCAAACGTCACGGAAGCAGCCCGGCCTGAAAAAAACAATCCCGTGACCAGCCATACGACAAACGCGAAATGTCTCAGCATAGAAGTGTGCAAATCGGCAATGTAGTTCGAGTACCTGCGGTATTCTGTTCAGACGGACTTTGCTCACATTTTCGCCCGATTACCAACAAAGGTATATAAGACATTTGGCTGATTTTACCTCGGCCCCCAAATCCGCTACAGTTTTGACGCAAAACCGTGTTTGATCGTCACACAAGTGTGGCCTGGATGTCTTTTCGTCTGGAAAGACGCCGGCTTGTCTTTGGTGGCACAGTGAAATTCCGCTTATGTTTCGTACAGCAAAATATCTCGCCGTTGCCTGCCTTGCATTGACGGCGGCGTTGTCTGCCTTCGCCGAATTGCCTGAAGCAGCGAAAAAACATTGGACTGCTGACAATGGCAACGGCACGTATTCAAACCCGCTGTTTTACGGCGAATTCGAAGACCCGGACGTCATCCGCGTGGGCAGCGACTATTACCTCGCCGGCACCACCATGCACATGAACCCCGCGGTCGAGATTCTGCACTCGAAGGATTTGGTGAACTGGGAACTCGCCGGCTACTGCACGAACAAGCTCGATCTCGGCCCCGCCTATCGCCTTGAAGGCGGGAACATATATGGCCGCGGCATCTGGGCGCCTTGCATCCGTTATCACAACGGCATGTTTTATATATTCTGCAACGTCAACAACGCCGGCCTCCAGGTCTTCCGTTCCAAGTCCATCAGTGGTCCGTGGGAGCACAATCAATTGCCCGGCCGCCACGACATGTCCGTGCTCTTTGACGACGATCTCAACAAAATTTTTATTATCTCCAGCGCCGGCACCCGTGGCCCCGGAGGAACCACGACCTATCCCATCGAAGAGATTGCGCCCGACTTAAAATCTTTTGATGCGAGTGCGCCGACACATCAAATGGTTATTCCGCCTGACGGTCCGAGAATGGGCGAAGGTCATCACCTGTACAAAATCAAAGGCAAGTACTACGACATTTCCGCCATACCCGGCGGCACCGTCAATCAAATGATCGCCCATGCTGATTCCATCGACGGCCCCTGGGAAGTGACTCCCATGGTTGAGGGCGAGTCTCTTGGCGTCACCATCGCCACGCCATCCAAAGCGCCCGCCAACGACCGCGGCCTCTGGCTGCATCAAGGGGGCATGTGCGACACGCCCTCGGGCGAATGGTGGTGCACCATCATGTCAGACCACGGCAGCGCCGGCCGCATGATTTCACTCGTGCCTGTCACGTGGGACAAGGGTTTCCCGCTCATCGGTCTGCCAGGCAATTTGCGCCGAGCCCCCAACACCTGGGTCAAACCCAACACCGGCTACATTCAGGAACCGAAACCGACTTACGTACCCGACGATGATTTTAACGGCGGCAAAATGAATCCGCACTGGCAATGGAATCATGTGCCCGACGATTCAAAATGGTCGCTCACTGAAAAACCCGGTGTGCTGCGCCTGCATTCGCTGCCCGCCACCAATTTCTGGAACGCCCGCAACAGCCTTTGCCAGCGCCCGCCCGGACCCGAATCCATCATGACCGTCGAACTCGACACCAAAGGGCTGGCGGCGGGCGACAATGCCGGCCTGGCCCTGCTGACCACTCCTTACGCCGGACTCAGCGTGGTCAAGACGGCGGAAGGCACGGTCTTGCAATATTTCCGAGGCTCGGGCGGCGGACGCCGTGGTGGCGCGCCTCCTCCAAGTGAGCCGACGATTGGCTCGACCAATCCCCCGAGTCACCTTTGGCTCCGTGTGCATTGCAACTTCGACACCGACCAGTGCGTCTTTAGTTGGAGCGCTGACGGAAAAAATTTCACGACCCTTGGTGAGCCTCTCAAAACGGCGTTTCAATTGACCACCTTCCAGGGCGTTCGCCCCGCCTTGTTCAATTTCAACACCGCCGGCCAGCCCGGCGGCTACGCTGATTTCGACAACTACACCGTGGACGAACCGCGCGCCCGCGGCATCGAACGCGAGATTCCGATGGGCAAGACCATC
>DASZPR010000508.1:0-3492 GCA_035550235.1 Verrucomicrobiia bacterium
ATTCACGGCGAAGTTATCGGGATCGTGCGGCGCCAGGCGGCGGAGCCGGCGCATCACGGTGCGCAATTCATCCCTCGCCTCATCCACCTGATCCATGTTTTTGACTTTCACCTGGATCTCCAGGTCGGGGCTGTCATTGAAATGCGAGAGCAAATTCGGCAACGGAACAATCACTTGATTGTCGATGCCATCGCCGAGCAACCCGCCCTGTTTGTCGAGCACACCCACAACTTCAAACGGCAAATCACCGATGATGACTTTGCTGCCGAGCGGTGATTCACGCTGGAAAAGGTTCGTGGCCACCGTCATGCCAATCACGCACACCGCACGGCCCAGGTTGCATTCGGCGGGAGAAAGAAAACGTCCCTCGTTCACGGTAAATCCCATGGTGTACATCAGATTTTCCGTGCTGCCGATCACCGTGACGCCGCTCGAACTGTGCTTTTTGTATTTCACCGGCTCGCGAGCGAAGCCGACGGAAGTCACCGCGCTGGCAAGCGTGAGTTGCTCCGCCAGGTCATCCGCGTTCGCGACCGAAAGGGCCGGCCGCTTCCGCGCATTCTGCCATTCATCATAAGACTGCATCCACGAACCGCGATCCACGTACAGGACATCGCCGCCGATGAACGAAATGCTGTTCTCAAACGCGCGATTCAATCCCTCGATGGCCGTGCCCATCAGCGTAACCGTGACGATACCGATCACAATGCCGAGCGTCGTCAGGACCGAGCGCAATTTATTCGCGCGAATGGCGCTCCAGGAAATCGCCAGGCCTTCGCGAAGTTCAGTAAGAAAGTTCATCAGGGGGACGGATGAATGGATTTTTGGATTACTGGATTTTTGGATGGCAGCGCGTCGCGCCAGTCATTCGCTCCCCTTTTGGCTTCGAGCGATTCAATGAGCTCGAGAAGTTTATTTTCCACCTCATAGTGGAGTTTGTCGAAGTTTTCAAACTCCACTGCCGAGATGGCTTCCACCGTGCGGAATCCAATAGCGCGCGTAAGGCCTTCGGCAAGTGAGCCTTTTGCAATATAAAGAAACTGTATGTATTCCGGCAACGAACGCCGGCCATAGCCTTCTCCAATATTCGAGGACACAGACTGAACGGCATCCCGGAACTGCGACTGCAGCTTGAAATCAGAAACGCGCGCAGCCAGGCGGAATGCCATAACAAATAAATCCATTCCTTTTTGCCAGGCATCCAGTTTCATATAGCCGCGGTTCAAATTCCGCCGTTTCGTATATTCCATATAAACAAATATTTCGTTCGCGCTCGCACGCATCCATTCATCCAATTATCCACCCATCCACTCATCCTTTCCCCCGCAGCCTCTCATCGCTGGCGATTAACCCATCGCGGATGCGGATGACGCGGTGGGCGTGCCGGGCGATGTCTTCCTCGTGCGTGACGAGAATGATTGTATTGCCGCGCTTCCACAGTTGCTCGAATAACGCCATCATTTCCTCGCCGGTTTTGGAATCGAGATTACCGGTGGGTTCATCGGCCAGCAAAATGGAGGGGCGATTCACCAACGCGCGCGCGACGGCGACGCGTTGCCGTTGACCGCCGGACAACTCATTCGGCCGATGGTGAATGCGATCACCCAAACCGACGTTCGCGAGAGCTTCGAGCGCGAGGCGGCGGCGTTCCTCGCCCGGGATGCCGGAATACACCAGCGGAAGCTCGACATTGCGCAACGCATCGGAGCGCGGAAGAAGATTGAAGGTTTGGAAGACAAACCCAATTTCCTTGTTGCGCACTTCGGCGAGGCGATTGTCGTCCATCTCGCTCACCTGGATACCGTTCAATTCGTATTGGCCGGAAGTCGGCGAATCAAGGCAGCCGATCAGGTTCATCATGGTCGATTTTCCCGATCCGGACGGCCCCATGATGGCAACGTATTCGCCGCGCTCGATGTTGAGCGATACTTCGCGCAACGCGTGGACCGTCTCCGTGCCCATTTGGTAGCGGCGCGAAATTTTTTCAAATCGAATGAGGCTCATGTGAGTGGACGGAGGCGCCGAAAAAACGGCGCTCACGCCGTTATAATGCCTTCTTCTCCATGTCCGGAGCCGCCTTGCCTTTTACAACTTTTTTGCCGTCCTCCAAATCGTGGCTGATGGCGTGGTAACCGCCGGACACAACCTCCTCACCATCCTGCAAACCGTCGGTCACCTCCCAATAATTGTCGTCGCTGATGCCGATTTTCACGGGCACCATTTTGACGTGATCACCTTCGAGGACAAACACCACGTCGATCTGCTTCGGGCCTTCTTTCGGTTTCTTGTCGGCCTTGGGTGAGTTCGTCGACGAAAGGGAATTGGCCGCGACGGATGTGTTCGTCGCCGGCGCATTCGTGGCCGCGGCGACAGAATTCGTTTTGGGCAGCCGCGCGGTGACGCTGGCGATCGGCACGGCCAGGACATTTGTGCGCGAGCGCGTTTCGATTTCCGCGGTCACGGACATGCCCGGGCGGAACTGTTCCTTTTCCTTGACGCGAATGTGCACCTCAAATTTCGTGGCATCGCCCGTGGAAGAAGTGCCGCCGAGGGAACTGGCGGTGCTCGAACCAAAACCGTTGGCGGCATTCGCCACTTCAGTCACAGTGCCGTTGAATTTGCAATCCTTGAACGCGTCCACTTCCAGACGCGCGTGCTGACCGGGCTCCATGAGCACGACGTCCATTTCACCGACATCCACGCGCGCCTCCATTTCGCTCAGGTCGGCGATGGTCATGATTTCCGTGCCCATATTGAAGGAGGTGCCGAGAACACGCTCGCCGAGATGCGATTTTAACTGCACGACTGTGCCATCGATCGGCGAATAAATCGTCGTCTTGTTCAAATCGGCGTTGGCGTTGTCGAGGCCGAACTTGGATTGGTCGACCTGATGTGTGGCCGTCTCAAGCTGGAGTTTGGCCACCTCATAGGTGGTTTTGACGTCGAGAAAAACAGACTCGGACACCAGCTTGTTTTGGAATAATTCCAGGTTGCGTTTGTATTCCGCCTCGGCTTTATCGAGCTGGGCTTGCGCGAGATTTTTGTTCGCAATGGCGGATTGATAACTGGCCGCGGCGGAATCCCGCGTGGCTTTGTAATTGTCCGGCTTGATGCGCAGGAGCAAATCGCCTTTCTTGACCTGGTCGCCTTCTTTCACGGGCAACTCGACAATTTCTCCGGCCACTTCGGGGCTGATGGCGATTTGGTTCACCGGCTGAATTTTGCCGCTCGCCACGACAATTTCGGTGATGTTGTGCCGGGAGATTTTTTCCGTTTGCACGGTGATGGGCGGTTTCCTGCCGTGAATCAAAACCGCGACCACCACGAACAAAAGCACCAAACCAATGATGATGAAAATAGCGGTTTTACGCCCTTTCTTGCGCTTTTTAGTGGCAACGGCGGCAATGATGGGCGGCGGTGCGGCGGCTGGTGGCGGAGAAAATGTGGGAGCGGTTTCCATAGTCAATAATCGTTAGAGAAATGGACAATTGT
>DASZPR010000509.1:0-2601 GCA_035550235.1 Verrucomicrobiia bacterium
CCTCCAGGACAACGATCTTGATGTCGGCTCCGGCGGGATGATGCTGTTGCCCGATCAACCCGGTCCCTACCCGCACCTGATGGTCGGCGGCGGAAAAACCCAGCGCGCTTACCTGATCAATCGCGACCAGATGACCACCGATAATCAGCACATCAGCACGAACGGCCAGGACCAGGTGGCGCAAGTCATGCCGCTCGGAGGCGGCGCCTTTGACACCCCGGCGTACTTTGACCAAAAAATCTATTTCGGCGCGAGCAAGGACAAGCTTCGTTATTACGTCCTTTCCAACGGCATCATGATCCCCGATTTGCCAAACAGTGTCGGCACACGCACCTACGGATTTCCCGGCACCACGCCGAGCATTTCCGCCAATGGAAATCAAGACGGCATCGTCTGGACCATTCAAAATGCCCAACCCGCCGTGCTCGTCGCCTACGATGCAAACGACCTCTCCACCGAACTCTATACCAGCTCCCTATCCGGCCCGCGCGATCAATTGACCGGCGGCGTGAAGTTTGTGGTGCCCACCGTAGCCAATGGAAAAGTCTATGCCGGCAGCCAGAATGCATTGACCGTTTTTGGTTTATTGGATACCGGCGGTGGCGGATCCTGGACACCCATCGCCGCGACGTACAATGGATTGTTCTACGAATCGAGTGGCGTGGAATTTGGCCGCTCCGGTCCCATCAGTATCAAGACAACCAAACAGGGCAAATATTCCGGCAAAGCGTCGCTCGGTGGCAAAAAGATTTCTTTTCACGGCACGCTCGACGCCAATGGCACCGGTTCGGCTTCCGTCAACTCAAAATCCGCCGGCACTTTGACCTTTAATTTGCAGGTAAATACCGACGACAACAATTCCATCGCCGGCACTGTCACTGGAACCGGCTGGGGAGCGGATATGCGAGCCGACCGCAACGGGTTCAACAAAAAATCCAATCCCGCGCCCTTTGCCGGCAGCTACAGCATTACCTTCCCCGGCCCCAACGATGGCGACCCCTCGCATCCGCAGAACGACGGCACCGGGACCGTCACGGTCAATTCTGCCGGCCAGGTTAAATTCAAAGGTGTCCTCGGCGACGGCACCAAAGTCACCCAATCCTCGACCACCTCCCTCCAAGGCAATTGGCCATTCTATATCCCGCTCTACCGACAAGGCGGGCAGATTATGGGCTGGCTGAATTTCGATGGCGCCGGGGATGTCGGCGGCCAGACGAGTTGGATCAAATTGCAAAACCCGCGCAACAAGTCCTTCCCCGACGGATTCACTCTCACTCCGGTCGCAACCGGCTCAGCGAATTGAAATCGTGGCACGGGCACCCGCGCCCGCGCGTTTCTCTGGGGCATTTCCGCCGCGCGGATTAGCGAATTCACCCCATGTAAATTCGTTTTTCCGCCAGCGACAATCTCGCCCGCATGTTCCGATCGAAATTTTTATGGAGCGCCATTATCGCCGTGGGATTCTCTTTGCCGGGCTGGGCGCAGGTGAATGTCTTGACCTATCACAACGACAACACCCGCGCTGGCGCGAACCTCAACGAGAACATCCTGACTCCTTCCAATGTCAATCAATCCACCTTTGGAAAACTTTTCACCTACAACGTGGATGGATACGTCTATGCCCAACCGCTCTACGTTTCCGACCTAGCCATCAACGGCAAAGGCGTTCACAACGCGGTGTTCGTCGCCACTGAACACAACTCAGTCTATTGCCTCGATGCCGACAGCACCAACGGCGCGGACAACGGAATTCTGTGGCAGGTGAACCTCGGCCCATCGGCGCCCTGCCCCGTCGCGGGTTTTGAATTTAAAGCAATTACGAATGAAGTCGGCATTACCGGAACACCGCTCATCGATCCGGTTACGCAAACGTTGTATGTGGACGCGTTCACGTTTGAGAGCGGAATTTATCTCCATCGGATTCACGCCTTGAACCTTTCTGACGGCTCAGAAAAATCTTTCAGCCCCGTGGTCGTCAACGTCTCCATCCCCGGCACGGGCACGGGCAGCTCCGGCGGCGTCCTGCCATTCCAGGCCGTTCAAGAGCTCCAACGTTGTGCGCTGACTCTGGCGGGCGGTGTGCTGTATGTGGCCTACGCGGGTTATACGGATACAATCGCCACCGATCCCTTCCACGGCTGGCTCATTGGCTACGACGCTTCCAATCTTCAACTGCTTTCCAATCGCGTTTTTAACTCCACCCCCAACGGAACGATCGGCCAGTTCGGTGCGGCCGCCGGCGAAGCGGGAATCTGGATGGGCGGCGGCGGGCCGGCCGTCGACGAGAATACCAATCTCTATTTCGCGACCGGCGACGGAAATTTCAACGCCTATTCCGGCGGCACTGAATACGGCGACAGCGTCATCAAGCTTTCCACCGCGAACGGATTTTCCGTCGCCGATTATTTCACGCCGTACAACGAGGAATATTTCCGCACCAACGATCTTGATGCCGGTTCCGGCGGCGTGATGCTCCTGCCCGATCAACCCGGATCCTACCCCCACCTCCTGGTCGCCGCCGGCAAGCCGCAATACGCGTATTTGATAAATCGCGACCAAATGACGTCCGACAACAGGCATTATAATTCCGGCGGCTCGTCA
>DASZPR010000510.1:0-6657 GCA_035550235.1 Verrucomicrobiia bacterium
GCCGGGATCGTGCGAGATTTTACGAATACGCCCTGGGTTCAACCCGTGAAAGTCGAGATTGGTACTATAAAGGACGGCATATTTTAGCCGAAAAAGTTGTTCAGCATTGCCTCGGCTTGTTGACGGAGATCACTCGACAGCTTTTAAAAACGGTTCCGCAACAGCGTGGAAATGTGCTCAGAGAAGAAAGTCCGCCCTATCACTGCGAGCGGGAAAATGGAGAGATTGAGGAATTGGTATTCAGCTCTCCGACGGTTGACATCCTGGAGAATATTCCAATGCCATGATCACGTTTTACGTTTCACGTTTCAAGCAAGCAACCAAATGAAACGACTTGGCCCAACAATACTGCTCGCCGAGCTAGCCGAAAGCTTCCGCATGGGCATGGGCGCGTTGGTGGCGCATAAATTGCGTTCCGCGCTCACGCTGCTCGGCGTGTTGATCGGCGTTTTTTCCATCATCGTCGTGATGACCGCCATGCGCGTGCTGAGGTCGACGGTGGAGACGCAATTAAGCCGCATGGGCAGCCAGACATTCATGATCCGCAAAATGCCGGTGATTCTTTTCGACAGCCCGGAAGGCGGTTACGGGAAATTCCAGCGCCGCAAAAATATCACGCTCGCGCAGGTGAAACGCCTTCGAGAGAAGACCGAATTGCCCGCCAGCATCGGCATGGAAACCGGCCTGTGGACGGGCCAATTGGAAACTCGCTTCGCCAAAACCGCGCCCAACGTCTCGATGCTCGGCGAAACCCCCGGCAGCTTCCCCGCGCGCAACTGGACTGTCGCTGAAGGCCGCCCCTTGATGGATGTGGATGTGGACGACACGCGCGACGTCTGCGTCCTCGGCAGCAAAACCGCCGAAACGCTTTTTCCACACAGCTCGGCTCTGGGCGAACCCCTGAAGGTCGATGGCATCAATTATCTTATCGTGGGCGTGCTCGCGGCGCGCGGCGGCACCGTGGGCGGCGATCAGGATAATTTCGTGGTCGTGCCCATCACCACCGGCATGAACCGCTACGGCCGCTGGTCGCGCAGCCTCAACGTGCTCGTCTCCGCGCGCGATGCGGACAGTTACGATGCCACCGTCGAGGAAATCCGCGGCTCCCTGCGCGCCATTCGCAAAGTGCCGCCTCGCGAGGACGACGATTTCGACATTGTTTCCAACGATTCACTGATTTCGCAGTTCAATAATTTCACACGCGCCGTGCGCATCGGCGTGGCCTTGGTGAGTTCCATCGCGCTGCTGGCGGCGGGCATCGGCATTATGAACATCATGCTCGTCTCGGTCACCGAACGAACCCGCGAAATCGGCATCCGCCGCGCGGTCGGCGCCAAAAAACGCAACATCATGGCGCAATTCATCCTGGAAGCCATCGTGTTGTGCGAGGTGGGGGGAATAATCGGCGTGGGATGCGGCATCGCGGGCGGTAACCTTCTCGCACTTGTGCTGAAACTTCCGCCAGTGATCCCCGTCGATTGGGTTATTATCGGACTGGTGATTTGCTCCGTGGTGGGAATCGTGTTCGGCACTTACCCAGCGTTCAAAGCGGCCAACCTCGATCCGATTGAATCGTTGCGATACGAATAATCATGTCCTCGCCGAATGGACCGCGCAAACCGCCGAGACGAGTTTTTGTAATAACCTTTTGTGTTGCATTTGTAATTCTCTCCTTAATTTCCGCTGTATTACTCGCGCTAAAACCGCCGGTTTATATCAGCGAAGCGGTTGTAGAATTTTCTACTGACCAAACGAACTCGATCACTTCGACTGTTGCTGGCTCACAGGGAAATTTGCAGCCTCGGATTTTAGAGGAAATGCGAGTTATCGAGTCGCCAGAATTACAAAGACGGGTTGTTCAGGATCTGCATTTGGACGCAATATGGGGGAAAAGATATAATAATGGTACCTATCTTCCGTTAAGCGACACTTTAAAAATGTTGGAAGTGCGGACCGAGCTTCGTACACCGGGGGATGTGCCGAAAATCACCATTCGAGTTTATGCTGTTGTTCCCGTTGAGGGCGCTCAGATTGCCAACAGCATCGCTCAAAATTATTGCGATAACTTCAGTGAACCACGTCACGTAACTTCCAGGATATCGAAGTTAGCGCAATCTCCTGGAAAATTGGTTCACGCAGGCTTCATTTTCAACATTCCGAAGGCCATTATTCGATCACTTATTTTTTCCTTTGTTGCTGCAGGCATTGCTTGGGGAATTGCCATCGCTCGGGACCGAATTTCACGTATACCCCCGCCAGTTTCGGGCGCGGAGAATACACCAAGCCGTTTCCAAAAATACTGAAACGTAATCCATTATAAAACGGCCAGCATCGCAAGACTTGTAATAGCGCTCGTCAAAAAAAGATTGACGCTTTTATTCTTCATAGATAATTATATCCGTAACGGATATATATGCCGAGGACTGAAACGAACCCGCAAAATTTTCTCCCGCTGACACCGGCTGTCTTCCATATTCTTTTGGCGTTGGCGGACGGGGAGCGGCATGGATACGCCATCATGCAGGAGGTCGCGCAGAGCACCGAAGGCCAAATCAAAATGGGTCCGGGCACTCTCTATGGCACGATCAAGCGGTTGCTGGCGGCGAAACTTGTGGAAGAATCCGAAGAGCGTCCCGACCCGAATCTGGATGACGAACGGCGGCGCTATTATAAATTGACCGGTTTGGGACGGGGGGTAGTGGAGGCGGAAGCGGAGCGACTTGCGGCGTTGGTGAAACTGGCCCAGGGCAAACGGCTTATCGGCAAGGCCGCTCATGTTGCAGGAGGTCTGGATGTCTAGGCAGCCTGAAAGCAAGGCCGTGGAACATTCGTGCCGGTTGTATCGCCGGCTGCTCTTCGTTTATCCCAAGGCGCATCGAGAAGAATACGGTGCCGCGATGTTACAACTTTTTCGCGATCAATGCCGTGATGCCTGGGCTGCGACATTCTCGCGCGGCTTAATCAGTTTTTGGCTGCACGCGATGGCTGATTTGTTGAAGACCTCGATATTGGAACACGTCTCAAATCTTAACCGGAATAGATTTATGTTTACCTTATTTCGTCCAACGATCAAACCGCTCCCGGCTTTTTTTGGAATCGGTGCGGTGGTATTTCTGGCCGTTTTCTCGGTCTGCATGTTAATCACATTCATATATCCAGAGGCGTACGCCAGCACGGCAACTATATTAATTGGTTCCCCGAGTACCGGTGACTCCTCTGATTTGGTCCGTAATGAGCCGCTGGTCATTACTTCATCTGCAGTTCTTGAAAAAACGGTTCAAGCAATGGATCTACGGGATGTCTGGGGGAAAAAGTACAATAATGGCGTTCCAATAAATGCATCAGACGCTGTGGCATTGCTCAAGGCGAGATTGGAAGTGTCCGTTGTGGCGGGTCATGATGCTTCCGGACGGGCTCTCTCGGAAATTCCTCTTCGAATTCGCACTTTTAGCGACAATCCCGAGGAAGCCGCGAGATTGGCAAATGGTGTCGTTGATGCTTATCGCGACTTTCGTATGAAAGAATACCACCCGGCTGATACGGCGTCGATCCTGATGAAAGTAACAGTTTTAGACCGTGCCATACCGGCATATCGGCCGGTTCGCCCGAATAAGCCGCTCAATATGGTTATAGGGGCGCTAGCTGGAATTCTCTTGGGCAGCATCATCGCCTCGATCGTGTTGGGAATCGTCGCCGCGATCAGAAAAAAATCGAACGCTGCAAGAATCCCGCAGAACGCCTGAAATAGAGCGGCCAATCAATCGCTGGTCTATTTCGACTCCGCCGTAAACGCCTTCACGTACAAGCGCCGATTTCCCTTTGAAGTATAAACGATGACTGAGTTCGTCACGATGCCGACCTTGTTCGACAAGTTGATGCTCGCCTCAATTTTTCCGCTGCCACCGCTGGGGATCGTCCACGGATTCGACGGCAAATGTGCCACCGTACAATCGCAACTCGTCGAGGTATCGTAAATCACGATTGGTTTCGACGAAACATTCGTGAGCGAAAACGAAAACGGCGCTTTCATCTCGCCGGGCTTCGCGTGGTAATCCTTCGACAGGGAATCCCAAGCCAGGATATTTGGCGCCATGCTATCGCCGGTGTCAGGCAGGGGCTTCACCGGCGCGGACGGCGGAGGATTAGTCTGCGCCACAGGCGGAGTTGCCGTTTTCACCGATTCCGGCTGGGAAGTTTTGCAACCTGCCATCAACGCCAATGACAATCCCGTCAGGGCCGCCGCAACCACGCTGCGCTTCAATGAGAACATTCTGGATTATTAAACCATTGCGCTGTGACAAACAAGCGCCGGTATCAGCCGCCCGCCACAATCTTCACGATCTCCAGCCGATCACCGGCTTTAAGCTGACGCCGCGAAAATTCCGAGGGCGCCACCGCATCGCCGTTGTGTTCCACCACCACGCTGCGCGGCAGAAGATTTTGCGCGAGGAGAAATTGCTCGATGGAGCAGGGCAGGCTGGCTTCAACCGGATTGCCATTGGCGATTATGCTCATACCGATCTCACGTTTCCTTCAATTTTACTTTTCCGCTTAATACATCCTCCAATATCGGGAGGACGTCGATTTCTTTCGCCCAGAGCCTTAAATACGAAACATCAAGTGCGTCTTTTTGGACGATGGCGATGCCGGCGGCATCACCAAGTTGGCGGGTTGAAGCAGTAATCTTGTTCCAATAAAGTTTGTGCAGCAGCACGTCTTCTGCAGTGGCAATCCAAGCGGGTTCACCAAACAGCGTTTTTTGTTTTCGCCGGGCGAACATTTCGCGTTCAAAAGGCATCGGGCGCAACAACCAGAAATCCACTTTCAAAGGGGAGCGCGTGTCGATCGCGTTAAATTGATGGGGTGGTTGATAGGCGGAGCGAATTGCGGCTTCATCCAGGACAAAGTCACCGCGAAATGCCTGAACTAGTTTTGGCACTGAGGAAGGCGGCAGTTGAATCACAAAATCTAAATCGTGAGTCGTTCGCGGAATGCCCCAGAAGTTGCTCGCCATCGAACCCGTTAAAAGATAATTCAGGTTTTCGCGATTCAATCGCCGCAGACAATCGACCAGAAGTTCTCGTTCTGTCACAGACCCCTCACCAGTTCGAGACGCCGCCGCAGCAAGTGCTCCACCTCTTTTTCGTCTGCGTCAGGGTGCTGGGCCCGAATGCCCTCGCGGGCAATTTCACAGGAAAGCTCGTGCAGATCCAGGGCAATGGCCAGCCTTTGCTCGCCGCTCATGTCGCGGTAACGTTTGATCTGAAGGTCCAATGCGGCTTGCGGCGTCATACAAATATTCTACCCGAAGTCACGGCGGCGGCAACGCGTTCGAAATGCTGTTGAAAACCACATCATCCGTGTCGCCGAACGTTTTGTTTTGCCCCGCGGAAGTGATGGTGAAACTGTTCGTGGAAACAAACGCGAATTTATAAGGCGTGCTCCAAATATCAACCAGTTGCCCGTCCTTGTTGGTCGAGGATTCCGCCAGAGTCAAAAGGGTCAATTGCTGGGGATTGTCGCCGGTCAAATTTTTCGTCAGCGCGGCATTGTCGCTGGCCGGATACTTTTGGAACACGACGGCGTACTGGGCGATGGCGTTGGCAAGTTGTCCTTCCTCATTGCGCGTTGTAGTGATCTTGCCCTGCGTTGAGCTATTGGTGAAACGTGTAAAAAGATAGATGCCCACGAGCAACAGACCGCAACCGCCCGCCACAATCATGAGGCTTTGTTTGAGAGTGTAATCTTTCATGCTGTTAGCGCTGCGTCCCAATCTTTCCATACTGGTTCGTAGCCGAGTTTGCGAATCAATTCCGCGACTTCCTGCGGCGAACGTTCGTCCGCAATTTCGAATTGTCCCGTCGCGTTCGTTGCACGATTGGCTTGCGGCGCCCATTCGCTGGAGCCGGACGCCAGTTCCAGGATTCGCCCGCGTTCGGTGTGATGAATATTCTCCTTGCCGGCGCCGGTATAACCGCCGGGTTCGGTATGGCTGCCGGCGCTCATCAAAGTGATGCCGAGCGGAATCAATCCATCGCGCAACTTCGCCTGTTCGCGCGTGGAGAGCACCAACCCCACGTCCGGGAACATCAAGCGAAACGCGCACACAAGTTGCGCCAAATCACGATCCGTCATGTGCGTGAGCGGTTGAAATTCACCCGCGCACGGCCGCAGGCGTGGCAATGAAATCGTCACGTAAGCCTTCCAGCATTTGCGCAATAGATAATCCGCATGCGCCGCAACGCACAACGCCTCGTAACGCCAGTCGGCCAGGCCGTACAGCGCACCGAGGCCGAGCCGGCGAAAGCCCGCCGCGTACGCGCGCTCGGGAGTTTCCACGCGCCAATCAAAATTCTTCTTGGGGCCGGCCGTGTGCATGTCATCGTAAATCGCCCGGTCGTAAGTTTCCTGGTAAACCACCAGTCCCTCCGCGCCCGCTTGCACGATGGGCTGATAGTCCTCGGTCTCCATCGGCCCTACTTCCAGCGAGATGCTCGGCCATTCCGTGTGCAGAGCCGCGACGCAATCACGGAGATAATTTCCCGAAACAAATTTCGGATGCTCGCCGGCCACCAATAAAATATTGCGAAAACCCTGTTCATGCAGCGCATTGGCCTCGCGCCGCACTTCATCGGTCGAGAGTGTGACGCGCAAAAT
>DASZPR010000511.1:0-5665 GCA_035550235.1 Verrucomicrobiia bacterium
TGGCAGGCGAAAACGATTTCGCAATTGCCCAATTACGTCGAACATCCGTTGATCGACATTTTCAAAAAAGTCTCCGCGCCGAACATCGCGGATTTCTGTCTCAATACTTATCGCGGCATGGGATTGCTCGAAGGCATTCGCGTTGTGCGCTCCAGCGATCCGGCACTGCGAAGCGCAGCGTGCGATGTTTCAGAATTTTTCGTCGATGTGCCGCACGAAAACGAAATTGTCCGCGCGCGTTTTATGAACAACGCATTGATGCTCCATGAAGGCGGTGATTCCTTCGTCACGCTGCCCCCAATGCCTTTCACCAAGGAACAAATCACGCCCACGCGCGACTCTCGCCTGCGCTGGATGCAATCGGTGGTGCATTGCACGCATTACATTGCCGGTCTCGGCGAAAGGGAATATCTTCGCACGGAAGAAGCTCCGGAAATAAATTTTGTTATTCGCGATGAAATCGAGCGCTCCGATGAAGCCTGGACCGAACTCTGAACTTTCGCCGCTGCTCGCGTTCGGCGCGCACCCGGACGATATCGAATTCGGCTGCGGCGGCGTGATCGCGCGCGAAACGCAGGCTGGCCGCAAGGCGCACTTCGTGGCGTGTTCGCGCGGCGAAGCCGGAACTTACGGCACGCCAAAGCAACGCACCGCGGAAGCCAAAAAAGCCGCAGCGCTCCTTGGTGCGACGATTGAATTTTTGGAATTGGACGGCGACAGTCACTTGGAAATTCGCGCCGC
Organism: Verrucomicrobiia bacterium; assembly: GCA_035550235.1. Taxonomy (GTDB): domain Bacteria; phylum Verrucomicrobiota; class Verrucomicrobiia; order Limisphaerales; family DASXHY01; genus DASXHY01. The sequence continues at coordinate 742 of DASZPR010000511.1, forward strand.
TCATGCGATTAAAATCGCCTCCATCATTCGCCGCGTACGGCCGGGCGTAGTGCTCGCGCCAAGCCTCGTGGAAAACCAGCATCCAGATCATTGGCGGCTGGGGAAATTGGTGCGTGACGCCGCGCGCCTTGCGAGATTCGGTGGAGTCAAGGAGCTGAAAAAAGCGCGCCCGCACGCCATCGGCCAATTATTTTATTACGCCGTCACAGCCGATGCCGAACCGCGCGACATCACGCCCATGCTGATCGACGTGTCTGCGCCCGAGATTCTGCGAGCCTGGACTTCGTCGATGGCCGCGCACGCCTCGCAAACCCAGGCGCGCGCCTACGTGGAGTTGCAGCTCACACGCGCGCGTTTGCGCGGATTGCGCGCCGGAGTTGAGTATGCCATTGCTCTTTTCCCGAACGACCCCCTCGTATTTGATTCCCTCGCACAAGCCTGCCGCGGCGAACGCGCATTCTAGCATCATGGCCGCAACGTTTTTAAAAATTGGCATTACGTGTTATCCCTCCGTTGGCGGCAGCGGAATTTTGGCGACCGCGCTCGGCGAGGAACTCGCGCGGCGCGGGCATGAAGTGCATTTCATCAGCTATGAACGCCCGTTCCGGTTGCCGGAAAATGCCCCGCGACTTTTCTTTCATCCAGTCGTCGTGAACGATTATCCGCTGTTCAAGTATCCGGACTACACCCTGCCGCTCTCTGTCCGCATGGCCGAGGTGAGCCGCGATCACAAGCTCGATGTGCTGCATGTCCATTACGCGGTGCCACACGCCACCGCCGCCATTCTCGCGCGTTCGATGCTTCCGCCGGAGCAACAACCGCGCGTCGTCACGACGCTGCACGGCACCGACAGCACGCTGCTCGGCTGCGACCCGGGCTACGGCCCGGCGATTCATCATGCGCTCACTCAATCGGACGCCGTCACCACCGTTTCCGAATTTTTGAAGCAGGAAACTCAACGCGTTCTTGATTTCAATGGCCCAATGGACGTCATCCACAATTTTTTCGAGCCGCGAACACCGAAGCGCCCGCGCGATGAAGTCCGCCGCGAACTCGGCGTGCGCGATGAAGTGCTCCTGTTCCATTCCTCCAATCTGCGCCCCGTGAAACGCATCGATTTGCTGCTTGAAACCATCGCGCGCATTCGTCCGCGCGAATCGTTCAAGCTGTTGATCCTCGCGGGTGAAAGTTTTGCTCCGTTCGTTTCCGAAATGAAACGCCTGGGCCTGGAGCAACGCGTCGTCGTCCGTGAAAGAGTAAACGACATCGACGATTATTTGCAGGCCGCGGATATGGGGTTGTTCACCTCCGAAACGGAAAGTTTTTGCCTCGGTCTTTTGGAGGGCATGTGTTTCGGGTGTCCCGGCGTCACGACGCGAGTCGGCGGAATTCCGGAAGTGATTGAAGACGACGTGACCGGAAAAATGTCACCGGCCGGCGATGCTGAAGCATTGGCAGCCGCCGCGGAGGAATTGATCCGCAATCGCGAGTTGCGCGAAAAAATGGGAAAAGCAGCACAGCAGAGCGCCCGCGAAAAATTCTCCGCGAGTGTGATTGTGCCGAAATACGAAGCGCTTTACCGGCGCGTGTGCGGACAAATGTAGGAGACGACGTAAGGAGTCTCAGTTATTTTTTCTGAATTAAATTAGAGACTCCTCACGTCGTCTCCTACAATCCGGGTCAAAACTGATCTTCCTTTTCCTTGAACAGAATATTGAACGTGGTCAGTGAACCATAGCAGCGCGTGATGTACTGCTGCATCTCAATCTTCTCCCCATCGCTTAGCTTTTCGTGCGCATTGATTTTCTGCTCCAACACGCGGAGCTGGTTGCGAACCATCACGATCTTGTGGAAAAACGTTTCGAGCGGCACTTCCTTCGTCTGCAACGTCGGATCGGCCGGGTGCAGGACGGCTTTTCCGTTGTGCCAGCGCAGGCCGAGTTGCGAAACGCTGACATCGGGTTGTTCAATTCCCAAATGGTTCACCGCCGATTCGACCACGTCCTCAATAAATTTTTTCAACGGCACGTCTGCCTCGCCGATTTTCACCATCGGCTCCGGCACCTTGATGTCCGCCAGTCGCGGATCGATGGTGCGCAAAATATTTCCGAAACGAATTTCCGCGGAACCGGTCGATACTTTTTCCACGATGCCCTCGCCGTGGTTGGGGTGAACGATTTTCATTCCCGGCGTCAAAATTGGTGTGCTCATAATCTTTGAAATGTGTGGTCCGTGACCGAGCCGCCAATGTAAACCACGCCTCCTCGCGAATAAACAGAGATTTTTCAAAGTATGAATTCCCTGATGGGCAGGGCGCGTCACTCCGTGCGCGCCACCCCGTTGCAACAAACGACGCGCTCCTCTACAACGGGAGTATTCAGAAATTTCGTGTCCACGTGATTGATCTGTGATTTAATTCCGCCGCTGAATGAAAGAGTTTCCGACACCGCTCGACCTGAAAAAACTAAAAGTTTACCCGCTGGCGCAACGCCGCAGTCTCAGCACTCTGGAAAAAATTCTCGTTGCGCCGGACAAAGTTTCTTCTCACTTGGACCCTCAAACCGCTGCGACGGTGTCCGCCTGTGCCGATCGCATTCGCGCCGCCCGCCAGCGCGATGCCAGCGTTATTCTCATGTATGGCGCGCATCTCGTGAAGAACGGCGCGCATCGCCTCGTGATTGAACTCCTGCAGCGTGGCTGGGTCACGCATCTGGCGACCAACGGCGCGGGCACCATTCACGATTGGGAACTCGCGTTTTTCGGCCGCACAGAGGAAAGCGTTCGCGAAAACGTCGCCACCGGCACCTTTGGCACCTGGGACGAAACGGGCCGCTATATTCATCTCTCGTTATTGGCCGGTGCGTTGCGCGATGAGGGCTATGGTCGCAGCCTCGGACGATTCATCGCCGAAGAGGGGCTCACACTTCCCGATGTGGCTTCGCTGGAAAAGCACCTGCGCGACGAGCCCACGCATCCGCTCTCCGCCGCGCGCGCCGATTTATTGCAAACGATGCTCGCACACAAAATTCCCTGCGGACGCATCGAAGTAAAACATCCGTGGAAGGAAACGTGCATTCTCGCCCAGGCTTTTCGCCAGAATATTCCGTTCACCGTCCATCCCGGCATCGGCTACGACATCATTGCGAACCATCCGATTTTCAATGGCGCAGCGATTGGCCGCGCGGCGCAAACGGATTTCCAATTGCTCGGCGGTTCGATTGAGAAGCTCGATGGCGGGGTGGTTTTATCCGTCGGTTCGGCGATCATGGCGCCGCAGGTCTTTGAGAAGAGCGCGAGTTGCGTGAACAATTTGCGACTGCAAGGCGGGAGAAAGATTCTTCACGACCACACGATTTACGTGGTGGACATCCAGGACGGCGGCAATTGGGATTGGTCACACGGTGAACCGCCAAAGGACAACCCGGCCTATTACCTGCGGTTCTGCAAAAGTTTTTCGCGCATGGGCGGCACCATGCAATACGCCCAGTGCGATAATGTCGATTTCCTGCAGAGTCTCCGGGCTGCTCTCGAAAAAGCGTAAGTCACGCTGCGTCTTTAGGGAGCAGACGCATCGTTGTGGTACAAATCAAAAGTAGCCTGCCACAGCACGCTGTTGGCATGCCCGTCGGCATAGGTCACATTTCCGAATTTTCTGCTGTGCCGCAAGGCCATGGTATTGCGATCCATGGTAGTGCCGAAATCAGCCCGGCCGTCATCCAGGCAGCTTCCGGTGCTACCCGGAGGCCGCTCGGCATCCGAACCGGGTTCCTCGATAAACATGATTTTATCGGACGCGCGCTTGACCTGGGAGAGCTTAAAATAGGCCGGTATGCCATTCGGAAACTGAAGCCCCATTCCCTTCGTGCTGTCGTGATTGCCGTTGAACGAGTAGCTGAAGTTGTACACGGGCGATTGAAGATTTCTGAGCTGATCGCTGCGATCCATCGGGCAGCGAAAAATATTCGTCCCGCGACTGGTCCCCAACATTACCGCCACCTGGCTGCCCTGGACGCCCTGGCAGACATTGCCCCGGCTCCCGGTAGTTCCCACCGGCCACCAATGAATCCAGTCCTCGGGTTGAAACGTTTGTCCGCGCGACGCGATGGATGGATAATTGTCCTGGTATTCCGGCAGATACAACATGATGCCCAACCCAAGCTGCCGCATGTTGTTGAGACAATTGATTTCGTTCGCACGATTCTTCGCCTTGGAAAGGGCCGGCAAAAGCATCGCCGCCAGAATGGCGATAATCGCGATAACGACCAGGAGTTCAATCAGGGTGAATGCGTGATGTAGCGAACGAGTTTTTAGGGGTGATACTCGCATAAATAGGCTGCGTTGAGCCTGACGTTACGGATTTTTTGCGTCAATAGACAAAACGTTCTAGACGGTGTGTGTGTAATAGCACATCGCTGGAACTAAGGACCGTCCCCTGAATAGGGGACGGTCTTATCGGGAAGAGAGAGCCGAAGCGGTTACAACTGCTTCATCGCATGATCCAACGCGGCGTAGAGCTGATTCATCGTGGCCTCAGTCTCATCGCCCATGTTGGAAAGGCGGAAGGTGGTTCCCTTGATTTTGCCGTAGCCGCCGTCGATCAGGAATCCCTGGTCTTTGACGAGCTTCTGCAACTTGGCCACATCCACTGTGCGGCCGCCCGGACGCGCACCGTTGCTGATGCACGTGAGCGTGACGGATTCGAAACCTTTTTCGGGATACAAATTGAAACCGTGTTTTGCCGCCCAATCGCGGGTCATCTGTGCCAGTTTGGCGTGGCGCGCATAACGTGCTTCCAAACCTTCGGCGAAGAAATCGTCCAGCTTGGAAGAGAGCGCATAGACGTGACCGATGCTCGGTGTGCTCGGCGTCATGCTTTGCTCGGCGTTTTTCTGGAACTCGACGAAGTCGAAATAATAACCGCGAT
>DASZPR010000512.1:0-5436 GCA_035550235.1 Verrucomicrobiia bacterium
CGCGAATCAATCAAACCTTCCTAAATCATGAGGGGTCGACAGACGTAATTACGTTTGATTACGCCGAACCCGCAACCCGCAACCCGCAACCCGCAACCCGTTCGCTTCACGGCGAGCTTTTCATTTGCATCGATGACGCGATGGCCCAGGCGAAGAAATTTCGCACATCGTGGCAAAGCGAATTAACACGCTATGTGATTCATGGCGTGCTACATCTGCGCGGTTTCGATGACATTCGCGCGGCGGATCGACGCAAAATGAAGCGGGAGGAAAACCGGTTGTTGGAGGAAATGGCGCGCCTGTTTCCCTTGAAGGAACTGGGGCGCAACCCTAGACTCGCGGCGTGAAGAAAAGCCTAATAGCCCGCTGGCGCGCAAATTTTTTCACCGGCCTCATCATCATTCTGCCGGGGTTGATTTCTTTCGGAGTCTTGTTCTGGCTCTTCGGCTCCGTCACCAACGTCACTGACAAGCTGCTGTTCTTTTTGAGGTATTGGCTGGATCCAAAATACATTTACCAGAACGGCGTTTCCGGTTCGATGTTCTGGTACTGGAGCTGGCTCGCAATCATTCTCGCTGTCATCCTCATTTGTGTGATCGGCCTCGCCGCCCGGAATTATTTCGGAAAGAAATTGATTGAATGGATGGACACGGCGTTGATGCACATCCCGTTGCTCAACAAAATTTATGGCGCCACCAAACAAGTCAACGACGCGCTGGTCACCGGCAATAAAAATTCTTTCAAGACGGTGGTGCTGATTCAATTTCCCCATCCTGGCTCCTACTCGCTTGGGTTTTTGACCAGTGAAGACGCGGAGATTCGGGTGAATCCAGCCGAGAAACTCGTGTGCGTGTTTGTGCCAACCACGCCGAATCCGACGTCTGGCTTCCTGATGCTCGTGCCGGATGAAAAGGTGACGCGGCTGAAAATGTCGGTGGCGGACGGGCTGAAATACATCATCAGCCTGGGTGCCATCGCGCCGGAATTTCGAGCCCCGAAACCCTGATGCAGACGACCGAGCGCGCTCACGGGTTGATCCTCCGCACGCGACCATTCACGGAGACCAGCCTGATCGTGAATTGGCTGACGCCGGATTTGGGCCGCATCAGCACGGTGGCGAAGGGAGCGCGCCGGGCAAAATCACCTTTCCGCGGCAAGCTGGATTTGTTTTACGAAGGCGATTTCAGTTTTCAACGCAGCCGGCGCTCGGAATTGCACACGCTGCGCGAAGTGGTTTTGCGCGAGACAAACCCGGCGTTGCGACAGGAGTTGGGCTACCTGCAACAGGCGTCGTATTGCGCGACGTTGATCGAGCAAACCACGGAGACACAGACGCCATTGCCGGAGGTGTATGAATTGTTTCGGGGATTCATTCAGGCGCTGACGAAACAACCTCCGAGGCCGCGGACGGTTTTTGCGTTTGAGTTGAAGCTGCTCGAGATCTTGGGACTCGCCCCGGATTTAGCGGAGAGCAAACTTCCGGCGGATGCAAAGGTTTTGGTAACAGCGTTGAGGGAAACGGACTGGGAGGATTTGCCGGAATTACGAGCAACGGCGGCACAAGCAAACGCAATCAAACAATTTCTTCACGGGTTTTTAATTTATCATTTGGGTAGGATTCCTAAGGGGCGAGCAAGCGTATCAGAACTCTGAAGCCACGATTGATTGAGCAATGCTTTCTTGCCGGGGACTCCCATATGAAATACCCTTATCTGTGTGAAAACTCTTACGGTAACGGAAGCAGTTCGGAATCTCGCGACACTGCTTAAGCAGGCGATTGCCGGTGAGGAAATCGGCATTCGCAGCGACGATGCCATCGTTGTGCTTCGGCCGCTTGAAACAAAAGAATCTCCCAAGAAGCCTTCGCCGCGGGAAGCATTGAAACAGCTTCAATCGCAAGCGCACCTCTCTCCCGGCCAGGCTGAAAACTATCTCCGTGAAGTGCATGCCGAACGCCTCGCAGATTAAACGGGGTTCCAATGATTCATTTAGATACGAACTACCTCATTGGCCTGCTGGTTCGTGGGTCGAAAGAGGCCGCGGATGTCGACCAATGGCTTGCATCCGGCGAGTCGATCGCCGCCAGCGCGGTTGCGTGGAGTGAATTTTTAAATGGACCGGTGTCAGCTTCGGAGATTGCCCAGGTCGAAACGGTGTTGCAGTCCCAAATAATTTCTTTTGGAAAAATCGAAGCAACTCTGGCCGCGGATATCTTCAACAAAACCGGACGGCGCCGCGGTTCCCGTTTTGATTGCCTAATCGCCGCAACCGCGATAGCCGGCCAGGCCAGACTCGCGACTCTTAATCAGTCCGATTTTAAGCCTTTAACCGCTTACGGATTGAAGCTGACTTGAGATAGGCCATCCTTTCTGAGAGGAGGACTCTCCGCTTAACCCTAAACAGATACCGTTGCTTCTTTCGGCTCAGGCTCGACCCATTTGCCGTGTTCGCGGATTAAATCAACGAGGCGCTCGACGGCTTCGGCTTCGGGGATGTTGAATTTGATCGGGGTTTTGCCGACGTAGAGATTGATTTTTCCGGGCGCACCGCCGACGTAACCGAAATCCGCGTCGGCCATTTCTCCAGGGCCGTTCACGATGCAACCCATGATGGCGATTTTCACGCCTTTAAGATGCTCGGTGCGGGTCTTGATCCGCGCGGTGACGGTTTGGAGATTGAACAGAGTGCGGCCGCAGGACGGACATGCAACGTAATCGGTCTTGAATGAGCGGCAACCGGCGGCTTGGAGAATATTGTAAGCGAGCCGCAGGGACATGCCCGCGCCAGATTCGCCACGAACCAGAATTGCGTCGCCAATGCCGTCCGCCAATAAAGCCCCAATGACGACTGAGGCGCGCAGCAAAGCGATTTTCGGTTCGAGCGGTGTGGTCTCAAAGCGGAGGCAATCCTTTAGAAGAATCGGGTTGTTGCGGCCAAGGCGTTTCAGTTTGGCGGCAAGCAAACGGAATGCGGTGATGGCTGGAAGGTTTACGCCATCTTTGACGGTGACCAATTGCGTGTCGCAATTGATTTCAAAATCCTGCGTGGGATCGATCTCGAAAATATTCAGGTCTTCGTAAACCGCCTCGGGTTTGACGTCGTCTTTAGGGCGGATTTTCGGCGCGACTTTATCCCAGGTGGCGCGCGTGACGACCACGCGAAGGAGTTGTTCGCCGCCGCATTTGATATTGTCGTTCAGAGAAATTTCCGGCGTGCGGCGGCGTTCGAAATGGAATGGGTCAAACGGGAACCCTTTATCCGAAATCGGAAACACAGAATTCGAAAGAATCGGAATCTGCATCAAGAGATCGTTGCAGACTTCGATTTCGCGCGGGGAATCTTCCGTGAGCGAAACGCGGATGGTGTCGCCGAGGCCATCGCAAAGGAGCGAGCCGATGCCGATGGCGGATTTGATGCGACCATCCTCGCCCTCGCCCGCTTCGGTGACGCCGAGGTGAATCGGGTAATTCCAATCCGGCCCTTCCTGCGCGAGCCGCGCGACGAGCAGGCGATAGCACTCGATCATCACCTTGGGGTTGGATGATTTCATCGAGAACTTGAAATTATGGAAATCGTTTTTGCGCGCGATGCGGGCGAATTCGAGCGCGCTCTCCACCATACCAAGCGGCGTGTCGCCATAACGGTTCATGATGCGGTCGCTGAGCGAACCGTGATTGGTGCCGATGCGGATGGCACGATTCAATCGCTTGCACTCAAGCACGAGTGGCGTGAATTTTTCTTCGATGCGCCTGAGTTCGGCCAGGTATTGGTCGTCCGTGTATTCCTTGGTGGCGAATTTTTTGGAGTCCGCGTAATTGCCGGGATTCACGCGCACGACTTCGACCCACTTGACCGCTTCCATGGCGGCTTCGGGCTTGAAATGGATATCCGCGACGATGGGAACGGTGCAGCCGCGTTTGCGGAGTTCGGCGACGATGTTCTGCAAATTCGCCGCGTCCTTGACGGTCGGCGCGGTGATGCGGACCAATTGGCAACCAACCGCCACGAGTTCCAACGTCTGCTTCACGCATTCCGCGGTGTCCATCGTGTCGCACGTGAGCATGGATTGCACGACGACGGGATGGTTGCCGCCAACGATGACCCCACCGTTTTTAATGTCGCCGATGACGACTTCGCGGGTGTTTCTGCGTTTATGGAGATAAGGTGACTCGCAGTAATTCATAGTTTACCGAGGCGCCGCAGGCGCGGTTGTGGGCGCGGGCTCTGCGGTGCTGTTCTGAGGTTCTTCGATCTGAGTCTTGTTTTGAAACATCGCGCGGAACATAGGGAACCGCTGCACGTCAAAAAACGTGATGTAAATCATGAACGAAATCAGTATTAGCGCGAAACCCGTCGTAATGTATTCCACAAATTTCGGACTTAACGGCCGGCGACGGATTTTCTCGATGATCGACATAGTGACATGACCGCCGTCGAGGACAGGAATCGGCAGCATGTTGATGATGGCCAGGTTGATGTTGAGCAACACGAGGAAGCTCAGGGCCAGGCGATAGTCCGCGTACACTTGCGCGGCCAAAATGGACAGGATCCCGACCGGACCGCTCAAGTCCCTCGCCCGGACGCCGGTCTGTTTGCTGTGAACCAGGGCGGAGATGGTGCCGAAGGTTCTCTGGGCGACCACTTTGACCTGTTCCCAGGGCGTGGGATATTTCACTTCATAAACTCCCGGGCTGAAACTCACACCAATGCGGGCGTGTTTTGTTTTCGGATCGTAGGTGGGCGTGATGGAAACCGTATGCTTTACACCCTTGCGCAGGAGCGTGATCTGGCACGGCATGCCGGCGGTGTTGGAAATAACTTCAATCATCCGCTCCTGGCTCGGCGTGGGAATGTTGTTCACGGAAAGGATGCGATCACCCGATTTTAGATCCACTTTCGCTGCAGGCATATCCGGCTCGATGGAGCCGATGATGGGATGTTCCAGCGAATCCAGATTAAGCAGCTTCCCGACAGGGCTGGCTACGGCGGTAAGATAGTAAGTGTTGGTTTCCTTGAGGGTGCTGCCTTCCTTGCCACGCACGATTACGACGGGCATGACATTGGTCTTGGCCGTCACCGTCGCGAAAGTGATGTCTTGCCACGATTCAATCGGCTGATTGTTCACCTTGATAATCCGGTCGCCCTCCTGGATACCCATCTTTCCTTCCACCGAAGTTGGATCCACTTCACCGATAACAGGCGGATTCACAAGCGTCGGCAGACCGACGAAATAAATTACTGTCGCAATAACAAACGCGAAAATGACATTCATCAAAGGACCGGCGATGGCGACAAGGATTTTGTGGAACGGCGGCGCGGGTGGAACCTGGGAATCAGCGTGGCCTTCGAGGGCTTCGGAGGTAATCATCTGCGGCAACTTCACGAAACCGCCGGCGGGAATCCAGCGGACGGAATAGACGATGCCATTGCGTTTCC
>DASZPR010000513.1:0-1784 GCA_035550235.1 Verrucomicrobiia bacterium
TGAGCGCGAAGTGTTGGTGCAAATTGCTGAAGGCTTGAGCAACAAGGAAATTGCCAGCCGCCTCGGCGTTGGCGTCCGCACCGTGGAAACGCACCGCGAACGCATCATGCGCAAGCTGGACATCCACAGCGTCGCGGGCCTCACGAAGTTTGCCATCGCCCGAGGACTCGTCTCGCTGCGGACTTAACGGATTTAAGATAGTACTAACGGTTACCTATAACTGCGTAAAAGGCCGGCTCCGCTGCCGGCCTTTTCTTTTTTCGAGCGTCGCCCGTTCTTTCTTCAATTCGCGCCTCGCTTCGACAATTAAAACATATACACATCTTGAAAATGAAATAGTCGTTGGTACGACGAGTGTTTTATTTTCTTTGTGAAGAACTTTCACCCCTGTCGGTAAATCTGGTTTGAAGAACAGTTGAAAATTTCGTTTCCTTGTTTCAATGATTGATTCTGTCTCGAATGAAGGCGCTGGTTCCACGGATTTAAAACGCGCCAAACGCATTCGCCGTCCGCAAACCGCCGCGACCAACGTCGACCGCCTGCCGCCGCATTCCATGGAAGCGGAAGTCGGCGTGCTCAGTTGTATCCTGATCGCTCCCAACGAATGCATGGGCGAATGCATCGAGTCCTTGAAAGCCGGCGCGGAAGTTTTCTACGATCTCCGCCATCAAACGATTTTTTCCGCGCTCGCGGAAATGTACGACCAGCGGGTGGCGATCGACGTCATCACCCTGCAGCAACGTCTCAAGGACAAACAACTTCTCGAACAGGTCGGCGGCCTCGCCTATCTGTCGCCGTTGCCCGACGCCGTCCCGAGCGCGGCAAACCTGAGTTACTACCTGGAGATCGTTAAGGAGAAATATCTTCTCCGCAAAATGATCCATACTTGTACCGACGTCGTCGGTCGGGTTTACGATTTTGAAGGCGAGATCGATTCGCTCATGGATGAAGTCGAGCGCGATATTCTCCGCATCAGTGAAGCGCGCGTTGAAGGCCAATCCAACAACATCAAGGAACTCGTCAAGCGCGCCATCAATCAGATCGAGGATTTCCACCAGCGCCAGGGTATGCTTACGGGCGTCGGTACGGGCTTCACTGATTTGGACAAAATGACGAGCGGATTGCATCCGGGCGAAATGGTCGTCATTGCCGCCCGTCCTTCGATGGGCAAAACCTCTCTGGCGATGAACATCGCCGAGCACGTGGCCCTGGAGCAAAAATTGCCCGTCGGCGTGTTCAGCTTGGAAATGACCTCGGAATCGCTCGTCTTGCGCATGCTCTGCTCGCGCTCCCGGGTGAACCTGAGGAACATCCGCGATGGCTTCCTCGCCGAGCGCGATTTTCCGAAGCTCACCGGCGCGGCCGGCAAGCTCGCCAACGCCCCGCTGTTCATCGATGACTCCTCGGGCTTATCCATTCTCCAGTTGCGCGCCAAGGCCCGCCGCATGGCCCAACAATATGGAATCAAATTGTTTGTGATTGACTACCTACAGTTGCTCCATTCTACTGCGCGCCGGGCTGAAAATCGTCAGCAGGAAATTGCCGACATATCCAGCGGCGTGAAATCACTGGCCAAGGAACTGAACGTCCCGGTCATCGTTTTGAGCCAGTTGAACCGCGAATTGGAAAAAGACAAGAACCGCAAACCGCGGATGTCCGACCTTCGCGAATCCGGTTCGATTGAACAGGATGCCGACTTGATTGGTCTGCTGTATAAGCCGAGCAGTGGGGACGATGAAGACAGTGCGGCCCCGACGGAAGAGCAGGATGCCGTGCCGGTCAAT
>DASZPR010000514.1:0-4695 GCA_035550235.1 Verrucomicrobiia bacterium
CGCGGTTCGTGCCAAAAATGATTCTTTCATTTTATGGCAAGCAAAGACACATCGAAAAAACGGTCGGACGAAGTACAATTACTGGCATTGCTCAAAAAAGTTTTGCCCAAGGCGGCGCCGGATCCTGAATTAGCGGGAAAAATTTATTCCGCGGTGGAGGCGGAACTGAAGTCGAAAGCGAAGGTGACGGCGTTTGAGAAGTTTTGCGCGCGGGTGGAATTGCCGGATCTCGAGGCGAAAACGGTCGACGACGTGAAGCTGCAGTTGAGCGCGGCGTTTGGCGATGCCGACTTGACGATCAAGCCGAATCGTTCGGAGAAAAGCCTGGCGGTGGAGGTGGCGCTACCCGATGGCACGCAGTTGAGCCAGTCCATCCCGGTGCGTCCGGTGGCTCCTGAAGACAGCGGCGATCCCGAGATGGTGCTCAAGTTTGTCCCCTTCCCCGTCAGTTTGCCGGGCGATCCGGAATTGGTGTGGTTTTTGGCGAAGCGGGAGAATTTGTCGCCGGATGAAGCGAGCATTGCGCTCACGAAGGCGCAGGAGGATTTTTGGGCGTCGAAAACGGGACAGAAATTGTTGCGCGATCGCGTGGAGCGTTGTTTTCCGGAATTCATCGGCCGTGCGCCGGCGGGGATGTTGTCGGATGCAGGGCTGAAACGGCATTACAAGACGCCGGAACCGGTGAAGGTGATGCGGCCGGAGTTGGTGCAAAAGGGTAAGCGCGCGGAGGCGAAGGGGTGATTTTACAGAAGATCAAAAGCTTCGCACCCCGGAACCCTGAGCACCACCTCACCCTGGCCCTCTCCCCCACTCCGTGGCGGAGAGGGAGACGGAAAGTCTAAGATTTTTCGCGCTTTCTCGCAGTGATGAGCTTTTCCATAGAGCAGGGCCGAGGTCAATCGATGGGAAAGAAATTGGAGACGGGCGGGACGCCCGTCAGGAGCGCGCGGAAGCCATGAGTTCGGCGTAGGCGGCGTTGAGCGCTTTCGTCCATTCTTCGGCGAGGGCGCGGGATTGGGCGTCGCTTTGGGAGAATCGGTCGGGGTGGCATTCCTTGATGCGATTGCGGTAGGCCATTTTGATGGCGGCGACGGTGGCATTGGCGGAGACGCCGAGGATTTCGTGGGCGGCGAGTTTTTGGGGTTCGACGACGGGGACGGGTTCGGGTTCTTCGATGGGGATTTCCGCCTCCGAGAAATGTGCGAGTAATTGGCGCAATTCCAATCGCAGGGGCGTGAGGAGCGAAACGCTGGTCTGATTGCGAAAGATGATGACGCCTTCAATGAGGCGAAGTTGGCGCACAATTTTATCCCAAGTCAGCATCGGGAAAAGGCGCAGGAGTTCTTCGCGGCGGGTGGGAGTTGTTTTCGTGAGGAGGTAGGCGAGCAATTGAGCGGCAGTGGCGGTATCAAGGCGCGAGAATTGCTGCGCGTGGGCGAGTTCGCTCCAGCCGTCGAACATGATGCGGGGGCCCATGTGGAAATATTCGCGCGCGAGCCAGAGCGGGATGACGGCCATGTCGTCGCGTTCGGCGCGGACGCAATCGACAAAGAGTGCGGTCATCGCGGCAGTGGCGAGGAGCGCTGCACCGATCGTGGAACCGGGTATCGCCGGGATGGCGAGCAGGAGGAACAATTTGCAGATCAGGAAGGCGATTCCGAAATTGGGCAATAGTGCCAGCACGCCTACGACTGAGGTGCCGACGAAGTAGAAACGCGCGTTGAGGACGGCTTTTTTTTGTTTGTGCGCGAGCCAGGTTTCGATGGCGCTGCCTGACATGCGCTTAGTTTCGGCTTACTGCGGAGAAAGGGCAAGGGGCGTTTGGGGGCACATGCCGCGGAGAAGCTCCAAATTCCAAGCGTCCAAGCTCCAGAGAAATTCCAAGTTCCAAAAATTTCGGAGGCTGAACAGAACGCGCCGGGAATATCTGGCACGTTCAGTTAGATCTATGCGATAAGCCGATTGGAAATTGGCGCTCCTTTTTCAGACGTTTCCGCCTGCTTTGGCGGTGAGTTCCGCGACTTGCTTTTCGAGGTCGCGCATGCGGCGGATGAGGTCGGGCAATTGTTGAATGGCGATGAATTGCCGTTTGGCTTGTTTGTCGGGTGCGGCGGGGATGCCGAGCACGGTGCCTTTATCCGGCACGTCGCGCATGACGCCGGATTTGGCGCCGACGGTCGCCTGGTGGCCGAGTTTCAAGTGGCCCGCGATGCCGGATTGCGAGGCGATGACGCAGTAATCGCCGAGCTTGGTGCTGCCGGCGAAACCGCACTGCCCCATGACCAAACAATTCCGGCCGATGACGACGTTGTGAGCGACGTGGACGAGGTTATCGATTTTCGTGCCCGCGCCGATGACGGTGGAGCCGAGCGCGCCGCGATCGATGGCGGTGTTCGCGCCGATTTCGACGTCGTCATGAATGATGACGTTGCCGACCTGGAGAACTTTGCGGTGTTTTCCTTCGTCGAAAACGTAGCCATAACCGTCAGAGCCGATCACCGTTCCGGCGTGGATGGCGACGCGGTGGCCGATTTGTGAGCGCGCGTAAATCACGACGTTGGGATAGAGGCAGGTGTCTTCGCCAATGACGCAATCGCGACCGATGTGATTTCCGCCCATGAGCACGGAGCGCGCGCCGAGTTTCACGCGCGGGCCGACGACGCAACCGGGGCCGATGTGGGCGGTGGGATCGATTTGCGCGGTGGGGGCGATGTTCGCGCTGGGATGAATGCCGAGCGGGGCTTCGTCCGGCGGGAAAAAGACGGGCAGCAATCGCGCGACGGCGATGCGGGCGTTGGGCACGCGAATGACGGCTTTGCTGGCGGAGGTAAACGGGCCGGAGACGAGGATGGCGGTGGCGGCGCTGGCTTCGGCAGCGACAAAATATTCTTCTTTGTCAGCGAAGGTCAGGTCGCCCGGGCGGGCGTTATCAGCCGAAGCAAACCCGGTGATGGGCATTTCGCCGTTGCCGATGACTTCGGCACGGAGTTTTTCTGCGATTTGAGCGACGGTGAATGGCATGGAATGATTTAGTTTTCCGGCCCGACCCATAAACCCGTCGCCCGCCGGAGTTGTGGTTTGGAATCAGGTGGCGCCTTCGTGAGAGGGCCGAAGGTTTTTCATAAATTGCGGAGGCCGACCATGCGTTGCGTTTCGACGTCCCAGACTTTTAGCCGCAAGCAGCGGATGATATCGACGGGGTGCAGGGAGGTGGTCTTGGGGTTGCGCAATTCGGGGATGGCGCGCAGCGTTTCCGGCAATCGATAAAACGGGATGCGATGATTCAAATGGTGAATGTGATGATAGCCGATGTTCGCAGTGAACCACGCCATAACCGGGTTCATGCGCATGTAACTGGAGGAGTCGAGGGCGGCTTTTTCGTAGGTCCAGCCGGCGTTGTCATTGAAGGACACGCCGGGGAAATTGTGCTGGGCGTAAAACAAATAGGAGCCAATGGCGGATGCGATGAAGTGCGGAATGATTTGCACGAAGACGAGAGTCATCCAGCCGCCGAACCAGAGCAGTGTGCCCGCGATGGCCAGGTGAACGAT
This sequence comes from Verrucomicrobiia bacterium, assembly GCA_035550235.1. Classification (GTDB taxonomy): domain Bacteria; phylum Verrucomicrobiota; class Verrucomicrobiia; order Limisphaerales; family DASXHY01; genus DASXHY01. The sequence goes on from DASZPR010000514.1 coordinate 3,552, forward strand.
CAGGGCGATGAGGCAATCCAGGTGGCGTTTGGGATAATTGTAAAAGGGATTGAGGCACATTCCGAACAGGAACATGAACACGTAACCGAACAGGATGGTGAGCGGATGCCGGATGAAGAGATAGGTGCGGCGTTTGCCGGGGGGTGTCTTGGCAAATTGCTCGCGGGTCATGATGGGATAGGAGCCGATTTGCGAGCCGCGTAATTTCGAGTTGTGATTGTGATGATGATTGTGCGAGCTGCGCCAGATGCTGCTGGGGCTGAGCGCGAGGACGCCAAAAACCTGCATCAAGCCTTCGGCGAGCCGGGATTTCGGCAGAATGGCGTGATGTTGTTGGTCGTGATAGATGACGAAAAACCGCAGGATTAACAAGCCGGCGAAAATACTGCTCACGGTCCGGATGGCCGGGTGAAAATGCCAGAAGGCGCCACCGAGCGCGACGAGTAACAGAAATCCGGTGGAAAGAATGCACCACCAACTTTTCAGGGAATTGTCGTGAGCGAACGGTTTTGTCGCACGGATAAGCTCATGGCTGTCTCTCGGATGAGACGCGGGCAGTTCAACGGCGACAGACTGCTGGTGCGCAAACAAATTCTCAGGCATTGGTGGGAGTGTAACCTGCTGATATCCGGCGTCAACAAACGGTTCAGGACGGCACGATGAATATTTTGTCAGATTCTGGCCGACAAAGACACAACACGAGCCCGCATCAGTGGGTACGGCGCGCTGGCACTGCCCGCGACGCCTCAGGGGGCGGAACGTGAGACGGGATTGAGCGATAGGCTTAATTTGTTCCGCCCGCCAGTACGCGGGCGGGGAACGCCGTGGCACGGCGTCCCTGCCTGGCGAGGCAAAAAGATTTTCTTTTTTGCGGATTTTTTCTACGCTGACGACATGCCTTCATTTGATATCGTTTCACAGGTTAACTCGATGGAAATTGAAAATGCGGTGAACCAAGCCAAGAAAGAATTGGCCAACCGCTTCGATTTCAAGGGGAGCAAAGCGGAAATCACGCTGGAGAAAAGCGAGATCAAGCTCACCGCCGAGGATCAATTCAAGATCAACACGCTGAATGAAATTGTGACCGGCAAGCTGGCCAAGCGCAATATCAGCATGAAAAGCATCGAGAAGGGCGAACCGGATA
>DASZPR010000515.1:0-3054 GCA_035550235.1 Verrucomicrobiia bacterium
TAACGATTGTTCCGGCGCGCCGGTCACTGGATTGCCAACGACAAACGCAGGCGGCGGACCGGTTGGATCCGCAACTCAATTTGCGTCCTTCACTCAAACGGCCGCATGCCTGCCGTTCGTGCCCTGCGCGCCCAAAGTCGTTTGCATCTCACCGAACGGCGAAACATTTCAGAACGGCATCACCCATGAATTTCCCAGCGAATTCGTTTGTGACGAACAATACGGCTCGAAATGGTGGGCGTTCGTTCAATCAACCATGACCGACCTGTTTTGGCAGCGGCCACATCGGCCGTGCAACATTGAACCGTGCGCGAAATGGACGATGGATGGCGGCACCTGCGCCGAGGACGCCGAAGGAAGTTGCCCCGGCGACGACGATTTTGTGCCCGGTGAAAGTGAACCGCCGGAATATTTTTTTGGCCACGCGCCACAAGTCGAAGCGCGCCTGGCTTTGCCCACAAATTACGGCAGCGCTCAAAACGAATCTGCGCCGGCCTTACCGGATGGTATTCAAATCGGCTGGCTTTCACCGGTTGACCATTCGACCGGGGAAATTGCCTACCCACCCGAACCGCCGGGTGCTGCACAGGAGCGTGGTACCCCCGCAGGAGCGGCTACGGCGTGGGATCTACATGGCACAATTTGCGCACACAGCAGCGGCTGCCGATTTAATTATCAGTTGCCCGCATGCTAAAATGAATTCAACACTCACGATCGTCACCGGTGCGAGCAGCAACCATTTCCTTCCGCTGCAATCACTGCTTTGGACAATCTCAAAATTCGAGCCAACCGCACGGGTCGTCGTCTACGATCTCGGTTTAACTTCGGACGAGCATGCTGAACTGGCCAAATCATCCGCATCTGTGACGAATTGGGAATTGAGGACATTCGACTTCAGCAAATATCCGCCACACTTCTCCATGGCCGAAAACGCCGGGCGCATGGCTTTCCGTCCAACTGTTCTGTGCCAAATCGCACACGAATCTTTGATAGGCACGCAAGCGTCTTCGCCATCTGTAACTGACTCCTCTCACTCGTCACTTTTACTCTGGCTCGATGCCGGTTGCCAATTACGCGAACCGCTTGAGGCCGTCAAAGCAACGATCCAAAGCGCAGGCGTCTATTGCCCCTGCGCACCGGGCACAATTGCGACCTGTTTACATCCAGCCTCCCCCGCTTCGTTGTCAGTCACAGCCAACCTCCTGTTACTCCCGATTCGCGACGCGGGAATATGCGGCTTTAACCTCCGGCATCCTGGAGCCATGGCCTTGCTCGATCGCTGGGCTTCCATCGCCTTGGACAAAACCTGCACCGCACCGGACGGCTCAACGCGCCACACGCATCGCCAGGACGCCGTCTTTGCCGTTTTATTGAACCAGACCGCCCAAGCGAACAACTGGACCCTGGAAGGAAAGCGCCTGCGCGGGCTCGCGATTAAGCAGGACAACCTCACCCTTGCCGAAACGCAATTCCGCGTCCTGGGAACAGCGGCATCTCGCCGACAATGATTCACTATTGAAAGATGCACTCCATCTTCCTTCCGCACGCGAACACCCGTGCCTCGCGCTCTTCCAACTCCAATCTCCCGGTTGGGATTTCACGTCTTCGCATCACTCCCGCTCCAATCGTTGAATGGCCCTTCTGGGCTCGCACCATTGCCAAATTCAGCCACCTGGACGACACAGGTCTTGGTGATACAATCGTTCGCCTCATTGGGAATACACGCTCCAAAAGATTCAAAATTTGGTTCCAACGAAAATTTGGCAGGAACTGCGGCTGTACCGAACGCCAACGTTGGTTGAATCAGAAATTTCCGTACGCGAGTTGACTCGACATTTTGCGGTGAGACAGCGGAGATGGGAATTCAAAATGGTCGGGGCGGTGAGATTCGAACTCACGACCTCTTGCACCCCAAGCAAGCGCGCATACCAGGCTACGCTACGCCCCGAACCATTCCTCTGGATTGCTCCAGCGGAGAAAACACTATGCCGCCCGCTCCTTTACTTCACAACCTAAAAATTGCATGCTTTGACCACGATGTGCGCCGGTCGTGAGGATTTGACCCTATTCCGCGCGACCGCAGTCCCCGGCTTATGATTGGTCATCTCGTTCTGTCCAAATAAACGTGGAAACAAATCGATTTTTCGAAAAGATTCACGACGTAAACGCGCAGGGCGCGAGCCATCCAGCTATTCGCATCGCTGAGATCGTTTGCCTCGCCATTCTCGCGCATTTTCTCGTTCGCTTGTTCCAATTCATCGGCGACTGGCTCATTCGAAAAAGCGCGGCCAAAAAATCCCCGGTGGGTTTTGTCACGCATCAGCCGAAATTCGTCACCCTCACCGGGTTGATCACGAGCGCCCTCACTCTGATCATTTATTCCATCGGATTGGGTTTCATCCTGAATGCGCTCGGGATGAACACCTCGCAATTCGTCGCCACTTACCTCGCCACCGCCTCAGTCGTCGGCTTTGCGGTCGGCTTCGGTTCACAAGGGCTCGTGCAGGACGTGATTACCGGTCTCACCCTGATTTTCACAGACACCCTCGAAGTGGGTGACATGGTCGACGTTGGCGGCCAGGTGGGCCGCGTGGAGAAAGTGGGGTTGCGCTTCACCGAACTGCGGAATTTCAACAATCAACAGGTGTTTCTCTCGAATCGCAATATCGCAAACATCGCGCGATTTCCGCGCGGCGGCATTCATGCCTATGTGGACGTGCAAATACCCGCAAACGCGGATCATGGCAAGGTTGTGGAAATTGTGAAACAGACCGCCATGGGAATGTGGGAGCAATTCCGGGCCATCATCATGCTCGAACCTGAAATTTCAGACGTGCAATCGGCCAAGGCCGAAGGCCGCAACTTTATTCGCGTGGACTTTAAGCTGTGGCCCGGCCAGGGCGGACTCGTCGAAACCACTTTCCGCCAGCGAGTCATTACTGCCCTAAAGCAGTTCGATCCTAATTACGCCGATTGGATGGTCGTAGTCACGTATCGCGCCATCGACCTCGCTAACACAGGCGTTTCGATTTAACCGCACTTCAAGCGGGGTGC
>DASZPR010000516.1:0-6599 GCA_035550235.1 Verrucomicrobiia bacterium
TACATTGAAATGTCAGGGCTCGACGGAGTCTCGCCCCACCGGGTTAGTTTTGTTGCGTGTAATACCGATACCGGTTCACGCGATAGACCCAGGCCAAAACTTCGGCGACGGCGCCGTAGAATTGCGCGGGGATTTCGCCGCCGATGCGGCCGTGTTTGAAGAGGCTGCGGGCGAGCGGGATGTTTTGCAGGACGGGGATTTGGTGTTGCTCGCCGATTTCACGGATTTTTTGGGCGTTCAGGCGGATGCCTTTGGCCACAATTTTCGGCGCGCGCATCGTTTTGCGATCGTATTTCAACGCGACGGCGATGTGCGTGGGGTTGACGACGATGACGTCGGCGTTGGGGACTTCGGCGAGTTGCTTGGCTTTGCTCTGGGCGCGACGGCGGCGGCGGGCGGCTTTGACTTGCGGATTGCCTTCGGTGTTCTTGGCTTCTTCTTTCACTTCCTGCTTGGTCATCATCAGGTCGCGGTTGTTGCGCCACCATTGGTAGCCGTAGTCCGCGGCGGCGACGACGATGAGGCAGAGGCAGACGCGCAGGAAGATGCGCAGGCAGACTTCGGCGAGAAATTGCGCCATGCGCGAGACGTTCACGGAGGTGGTGAAGATGGGGTCGTTCAGGACTTTGACGACTTCGTTGTAGGTGAGCGCGATGATGAAGAGGAGTTTGACGATGGCGATGCCGGTGGTCGGGGCGGAGCGCATCGAGAAGATGCGTTTAAAGCCTTCGACGGGGTTGACGCGGTTCCAATCGGGCGTGAGCGCTTCGGAGGCGGTGTTGAATTTGTTTTGGATGGCGCCGGCGAGCAATCCGCCGAGCGCGCAGGCGCCGACGACGGGTCCGGCGCAACGCAGGAACACGAGCACGCCGCTGATGGCGTAGCCCTGGAGGGAATTGGCGGTGATGTCGGTGTCGTGCAGGTGGCCAAAGGTCAGGACGATGGCGCCGACGAATTGGCGCCAGGTGTCTTTGCCGGTGAAGGTGAGCGCGGCGAGGGCGAAGAGAAGCACGAAGACAGTCTGCACCTCGGCGCTGTGAGGGATCTGGCCTTTCTTCAGGGCCTCCTCAAGCTTCTTTGGTGTTGCTTGCTCTGTCTTATCGCCGGTTTGTTCGCTCATCTGGCCAGTTGATAGTTGTTAGTTGAGAGTTGATAGGGCGATGAGTTAACCGCGGATGAGTTGGGCGACGCGGAGCAGATCGTCGGGGAGGCGGTTGAGGTAGTTGACGACGTGTTGGGCGGTGAGGTTCATGGTGAATCCGAACACAATGAGTCCGCCGACGATGCGGAAGGAAAAGCTTTCGGTGAAGACGTTCATCTGCGGGACGGCACGGCTGAGCACGGCGAACACGACGGTGACGACGAACGAGACGGCGATGATGGGCGCGGAGATTTGCAGGGCGATGACAAAGATTTGGCCGGTGTGTTTGACGACCATTTCGAAGAGCGCGGTGCTCAGGTGAGCGGTACCCATCGGGAGGACGTCGTAGGTGCGTTCGAAGCCGACAAGCATCCAGTGGTGCAGGTCCAGCGTGAGCATGACGATGGAGGCGAGGTAAAAGAGCATGGTGGCCGGGATTTGCGAGCCGGCCTGTGTTTGCGGGTCCATGATCTGGGCCATTTGCAAACCCATTTCGGTGGCGATGATGTTGCCGGCGAGGTCGACGGCGTAAAAGATCATGCGTGCGATGAACCCGAGCAGGAGGCCGATGGCGAGTTCCTGGATCATGACGCCGAAGAGCGAGAAGGTGGAGAGGTTGGCCAGCGGGAACGGCGGCAGGTTGGGCGCGAGGAGCATCGCGGCGAGTGCGCCGAGGGCCACGCGCATGGTGACGGGGAAATTGGTGGCGGAAAAAAATGGCAGGACAAGCAGGAATGCGCTGATGCGCAAAAACACCAGCAGCCAATTGTAATAGTCGAGTTGCAAGTCCATCGAAACGCGTTAGAGCGTCATCAAAACGCTCTAATTGCTAAGCAAATGCGAAGCCAAAGGGGATTGATGGATAAATGGATGTTTGGATGGGTGGATGGGGAAGGGATTGCCGCGGCGGGAGGTGCGGTAGGCAATTGTTGCGCTCACCGGAAAGCTGGATTTATGGATAAATGGATTTGTGGATTATTGGAAATGGCAGGCGCACTGCCGCGTCATCCATCCAATTATCCATTAGTCCATACCTGGTTCACTGGACCATTTGCGGCATTTTTTGGATGACGGCGGTGGTGAATTCGACGAGCGAGCGGACGATCCAGGGCAACAGCAGGAGCAATACGCCGACGACGGCGAGGGCTTTGGGGACGAACGCGAGGGTTTGTTCGTGGATGCTGGTGACCGCCTGAAACAAACTGATGGCGAGCCCCATGACCATGGCGACGATGAGCACCGGCGCGGCGATGGAGAGCGCCTGGTAGATCATGGTCTTGAGAAGTTCGATGGCGAATTCGGGGTTCACAGGGAAGTAGATGGTTAATAGTTGATAGTCGCTACATTCCGAGGCTGCGGACGAGGGATTGGACGACGAGGGACCAGCCGTCGACGAGCACGAACAAAAGCAGCTTGAGCGGGATGGAGAATGTGGTCGGGGGCATCATCATCATGCCCATGCTCATGAGTACGGTGGCGACGACGAGGTCGATGAGAATGAAGGGAACGAAAATGAGGAAGCCCATTTGGAACGCGGTGCGCAGTTCGCTGATGACGAACGCGGGAATCACGACGCGCAAGGGCAGGGCGTCGGGCGAGGTCGGCTGCAGCTTGGCCATGGCGACGAAGAGTTCCACGTCTTTAGGCCGGGTTTGTTTCAGCATGAACGTGCGCAAATGGCCGGAGGCGCGATCCATGGCGACTTCGCTGGTGATTTGTTGATTTTGATAGGGCGTGAGGGCGTCGCGGTTGATGTTTTCCCAAACCGGCGCCATCACGAAGTAGGTGATGAACAGCGAGAGGCCGATGATGATTTGATTGGCGGGCGTGCCCTGGAGTTGCAGCGCGGTGCGCACGAACGAAAGCACAATGGCGACGCGCGTGAAACAGGTCATCAGCAAAAGAATCGAGGGCGCGAGCGTGAGCAGCGTGAGGACGATGAGCAGCTTAACGCCGGTGTCGACATCCTGCGGGCCGCCATGCGAGCCGAGGGTGATTTGCACGGGGCCGAAACCGGTGCTGAGCACATTGGTGCCGGTGTTGTTGGTTTGGGCGGAGGCGGTGAGCGTGCCGAAAAACAGGATGGTGAGGATGGGAAGGAGTTTAATCAGGAGCTTCCAGCGCGATTTGCCATCACCCTTGGGGAGAGGGAGAGACTTTGTTGAGCTTTCGGGAGTTGCCAAGTCATTCGACTCAATCCAGCGAAACGAATGGGTGCGTTTCAGATGGTGCGAAGGTGCTTTCGCTACGCGCCGGCGCGGCAGGCGTAGGCTCTTGCTAAGATTGTGAGCGCCGGTGTTCATTTGCCTTTGAGGACCTGGGTTAACGCCTGGGCGAATGACGGCGGAGCTTGAGTTGTCGTGGTGCTGTCTGCGGAAGCATTTTCCGCGGCAGTCGGCAAATGGGTTATGAGCGTGACGCCGGTCGGAGAGGCGGAGAGGAGAAAACGTTCCTGCTCGTAACCGATGACGTAGAGCGCATGCTTGCCGCCGAGGGGACGGGTTTCAAGGACGTTGAGTTTGGGTGCGCGGCCGCGTTGAATCGTGAGGCGTTGCCAATTGCGAAACAACCAGACACCGCCGAAAAATATTCCGAGCACCAACGCGAGTGCACCGATGACGCGGATGATGGATGGGCCAGCACTGGGCAGGGGAGGCAACTCCAGGGGCGCGACCGGTGCGTTGGTAGACTGTACCGCTGCGAGAAGGTTAGTGGTCTGCGCGGACGCGGCGAAATTGATTAACGTTATCGCAATAATCAACCACGGCGCGCACGGAGTGGCGCGCCCTACCACTTTCGAAGTTGGGGTGGTTGCGAGCATTGAAGTCAGGCGACGGTGCCGATGATTTCGGTGATCTTGACGCCGAAACGGTCTTCGATGACGACGACTTCGCCGCGGGCGATGAGTTTGCCGTTGATGCTCAATTCCACGGGAGCGTCGGCGGGTTTATCGAGTTGCACGACGGAGCCGACGTTGAGTTGGAGGATCTCGCGCATCGGCATTTGAATGCCGCCCAGTTCGATGGTGAGGTTCACCGGAACATCGAGGACGAGATTGAGATTGCTCGGATTTTCAGCGGTTGCGCTCATGAAATATCAAAAAAACGTTTTATCGCGTGGCGGACTTATTGAATGGCGAATTCGGGGAAATAAATTTCTTCAACGGAGCCATCGCCGAGGATGTTGTTGAAGCCCGAGATCAGTTCATTGCGAATCATGTTTTGCGCGGTCGGTTTTTCGAGATCCGCGATGGTCTTGGTCCGAAGCGCGCCCTGGGCCATGTCGCGCAGTTGCGCGTCGTGCGAATCCATCTGCTCTTTGAAATTCGCGCCCGAGCCGACGACGGAAAGGCTGACGAGCAGGTAACGCGCGCCACCGGTGCCGGCGACATTGACGAGGAGTTTATTCATGGCCACGGATTCTTTTTTCGCGGCGGGGCCTTCCTTTTTCGATTTGCCCGACGATTCGCCGGCTGCGACGGAAGTGTTGGTGCCGCCGCCGCCAAGGCCTTTTTGTAATTTGGGCACGATGACGAAATTGGTCATGGCAAATGCCAGGGCAGGCATGAGCACGATCATGACGATGAGCGGCAGCCAAGCGCCAATGCCGCCGGACGATGGGGCGGCGGTGGCCGGGGCCGAGGCGGCTCCGTTTTCTTCGGTCGAGGCGCCTTCGGCGCGATTGGGTGCGGCAGCCATGATTAATTAGCGTTTGAGGTTGATGACGTCCTGCAATACTTCGTCACTGGTGGTGACGATCTTTGCGTTGGCTTCGAAAGCGCGTTGCGCGGTGATCATCGCGGCCATCTGGCCGGCGAGGTCCACGTTGGAGGATTCCAGCGCGCCGGATCGAATCGTGCCGAGGCCATTGGTGTTTGGCGCGACCGCGGCGCCGAGGGGGCCGGAATTTGCGTTAAAAGTGAAGAGGTTATCGCCTTGTTTCAGCAACGCTTGCGGATTGCTGAAATTCTGCAAAACGACCTGGCCGATGACACCGCTGGTGCCGTCGCTCAACGTGGCATTAATCTGGCCGGTGGCATCGATGTTGTAGCCGGTGAGGGTTGGGGCCGGGGTGGTGGTGTCGCCCAAAGAACTGATGGCCGTGGAGGCGTTAATCTGCAAATCGCCAATCGTGCTGCCGGACGAAAACGGAGCGGTGCCGGTATAACCTTGAACGCGGTTGCCGGTGTTGGTGACGAGGTATCCGTTGTTGTCGAGTTTGAAAGTGCCATCGCGCGTCACGTAGCTGACGCTGCTGGTGGGATCTTTGACAACGAAAAAGCCCTGGCCGCTGACCGCGAGATTTGTTTTGGTGCCAGAATCGTTAATGGCGCCCTGCGTAAAGTCGGAATCAATGGAGGAACTGCCGACGCCGGTGCCGACCTGGCGCGTGGAGCCGCCGCCGGTATCACCAAATGATTGGCTGAACGTATCAGCAAACTGCATCGTGTTGGATTTGTAGCCCGTGGTATTGACGTTCGCGATGTTGTTGCCAATAACTTCCAAGTCTTCCTGGAATTGCTGGAGGCCGCTGACGCCGGTTTGGAGAGATCCGATCATAGTATTGCGTTGTTGTTTGTTAAATTAAGCCGGGGACGCCGTGAGAACCTGGTTCAAATCGTAAGCGCGGCCATTCACGAGCAATTTGGGATTGCCGGCGAGCAGCATCACGCCGCTGACGACACCGTGCGCGACGGCGCGGCCGCTGAGCAGGTCCACCGTTTTGCCGACCATCGCCTCGGCTAGATGCTGGCGGACGGCGCTGATTTCCAGCTCCGCACGGTTGACAGTGTTGAAGCTGTTCGAGGTGAACAGCATTTGGTGGTTTTCTTTCGTGGTTCTCATGGGGTGGCTGAGGGGTTGGCGACGGAAAGCACCTGGGCCAGGCTGTAGCTCTGGCCGTTGACAATGATCTGCGGCACGTTGGAACTGGTATCCACGCCGGTGACAAGTCCCGACGTAAGGGTGGACGCGTCCTGTTGCAACGTAACCTGCTTGCCCAAAAGAGAACCTGCTTCCGAAAATTCGTAGAGAGTTTGCATCTGCCCGAGTTGCGTTTGCATCGTCGTGTTGGCGTTCAGCGTGCTGAACTGCGTCATCTGCGAGAGCAAATCCTGGCTGTTCGTCGGGTTCAACGGATCCTGCGACGTCATCTGCGTGACCAACAGTTGAAGAAAATCCTGCTGCGACAGCATCTGCGTGGGCACCGGGATGTTGCTGCCGTCGGTGCTGGATGGCGAACTGGTGGAGCTGTTGATAGTGGGGAAGTCCATAAAATTATGCCCAGGTTTCCCAACCGCGATAAGCTGTGGCGCGAGCGGCGCGGGCGCCGGGCGCTTCGGTCATGGAACCGGCCAGCGCAAATTCCGCAAATGCGCCGGCTTGCAGCGAATCCTGGTTGGAGGATTGTTGTTTGGATTGGTTAAATTGTTGGTGACCGTTGCCGGTGTAATTCTCGG
>DASZPR010000517.1:0-3787 GCA_035550235.1 Verrucomicrobiia bacterium
ACGGCCGAGTGTATCAAATGGAATATAAGAACTCTCTGGAGGATGCCTCCTGGTCTCCCGTGTTTCCTTTGCGTGCCGGAAATGGCGGGCTGCAACAGTTGATTGATACCAACGCCTACTCAACCACTCGTTTTTATCGTATTCGCCAGTGGTGACCCGCTCCCGCGTGAGCCGGGATGCCTTTGTGACGATTTCTGTTTGCCCACCAAGGTTAGTAACCGGAACGTAACCGGGCTGACGCTGAATTGTCGCCGCATATTTTTAGGGTTCGGGCGATGCGACAATCATGTGCAAGAATTTTTCGAAAGCAGTGCGTACCGATGGCCGTGGTGTTGACACTTTCCGTCGCGACCGCCGCCTTTGGAGTAGAAGGCCCCGATCCGCTGTTGGATTTGTTTGTAAAAAAAGGCTTTGTTACTCAGGACGAAGCGGAAAAGGTCAAAGCCGAGGCTGACGCCCTGCGCACGAATGAAATGGCGCAGCTTCCGCAATCCAAATGGAGCATCAATAACGCCATCAAAAAAGTTGAGGTCTACGGAGACCTTCGTTTGCGTTACGAGGATCGCCGCGCGGAGGATCCCGCGGGTGGCCATATTGATTTGAATCGTATTCGTTACGCGGTTCGGCTGGGATTGCGCGGCGATGTTTACGACAATTTTTATTACGGCGTTCGCGTTGAAACGTCCACCAACCCGAGATCCACCTGGGTCACCTTTGGTTCCAACAGCGGCACGCCGTTTGGTAAATCGACCGCCGGGATTGGCATCGGCCAGGTATATTTAGGATGGCGACCGGTGGAATGGGCGGATGTGACGGTGGGCAAAATGCCCAATCCGTTTTACACCACGCCGATGACGTGGGACACCGATCTCAACCCGGAAGGCGCAGCCGAGCGTTTTAAATATACCTTGGGTCCGGCGGATCTCTCCGCCACATTCGGCCAATTTATCTATCAGGACACCAGCCCGGCGAGCGCCAGTTCCGGCTATTTCAATATCCCGTTCAAGAAGTCGAGTATCCCGTTCATCCTCGGCTGGCAGGGCAGCATTAATTATCACGTCACGAAAAAACTGTCAGTCAAAGTCGCACCCGCCCTCTTTAATTACACCGGACACGGAGCGGACAACGGCGCCAACATCTCAACGCCGGATTTCAATGGCACTTTCGTCGGGCAGGGATCGTCCTTTGGTGTGGGCGGATCTTCGGCTTTCTACAATCTTGGGAATTTCAATGGCTTCTTCGCGAACGAAACCGGCATCAACGATTTGCTGATTCTAGATATTCCCTGGGAGGTGAATTTCAAGCTGGAGAAAGTGAATCTCCGCCTGTTCGGCGACTACGCGCAAAACCTGGATGGCGGCGATCGCGCTCGCGCGGCATTCGCGGCGCAGAAAAACCCGATCTTTAACGGCACGGGAATCATCCTGATTCCGTCGGCCCAGACTTCAGACACTAAGGCGTATCAAATCGGTTTCGCCATCGGCAGCAATGACAATTTGGGGCTCGTTTATGGCTCGGTTTCCCATAAACACGCCTGGGAGTTCCGCACTTATTGGCAACACGTCGAACAATATTCGTTGGACCCCAACCTCGTTGATTCAGATTTCTTCGAAGGCCGCCTCAACGAGGAAGGCATCTACACCGCGCTCGCTTACGGGTTGACGGATAATATGATCGCCACTTTCCGCTACGGCTACGCCAATCGCATCAATGACAAGCTCGGCACCGGCGGCAACAACCTGGACATCCCGCAGATGAATCCGGTTGATAAATACAATCTGCTGCAATTGGATCTCACCCTGCGGTTCTAGAGCGTTTGAAAAAATCCTGTAGCCGTTCGGAGCGAGGATTTTTGGTTTTTGGCGAAGCTTCGGCTCTGTTCATCGCACTCGGCCTGCTCCCAGGCTGGGCTTCTCACGCCCAGGAAGCGTGGAGCAGTGAGCAGGCCGTCAACGCCGCGATCAATTACCAGACCAACCTCGCCGTCGCGCCGCAGCCGGACAGTTTTCGTATCGGACCCGTGCTGCTTAATCCCGGCGCGTACCTGGGCGTCACTTACGACGACAACATCAACACCTCAGAGAACCAGCCGAAGAGCGACACGTCCATCCACGCGGGCGTGGGTCTCGGTTTCGATTGGCCGGCCACGGAAAATTCCCACGTCCAGCTCGCCTCGCAGTTTGGTTATGTCACGTATCTCGAACACACGCGCAGCGACTCCATCGAAATCGCGCCCAACTCCGCTTTGACCTGGAACATCTCTTTCGAAGACGGAACGCTTACGTTGTACGATCAGTTCGATTACTCGGACGAAGTCATCACCTTGCCATCGGTCGCGGGACTCAGTTCACTGCCCCGGTTGGAAAATAACATTGGCGCGAAGGCAACCTGGACTTTGAACAAGTGGGAATTGGGCGCGGGCCTCAGCCATGGCGATTTTCTTTCGACTGATTCCACCTTCAACTATTTGAATCGCGGCTCGGAGTATATTTCCCTGCGCGGCGCGAGGAATTTTGCCGAGAACACCCAGGCAGGCATGGAATTCAGCGCCAGTCAGACCGATTACCAGGTCGCGAGTCAGAGCGACAACACGAGTTTCAGCCTGGGCCCTTACTTCAATTGGAATGTGACGAAGTTCATCACGCTGAACATCAGCGGTGGACCGACCATTTATCGTTTTGACGCCACCCGCTTGCAACCGGCTAGCACCTTGACCTCCTATTATTTTGATTTTGAACTATCGCATCAGCTCACGGAATTCATCACGCACCAGCTTTCCCTGCGTCGGAGCGTCAGTTTGGGATACGAGCAGGGGAATCAATATACGGAAATGCTTTCCGCCAGTTACACCATCAACTGGATGGCGACCAAAAATTCTCAGATTGAACTGAGCCTGGCCTATGAGAACGGTGACCAACCCCTCGGCGGACTGTTTAATATCACCGAAAACTTCCGCCGCATTGGAATTAGCGGCGGCGTGTCCTACCAATTGACCGAAAAACTCAACGGCGGAATTCATTTTTCACATTGGGAGCGCGCCTCCAGCATTTCGGGAAATGGTTACACCGAAAACAGCCTTTCCCTGCAAATGAACTACAGTTTCTGAAGACAGAATGCCTCTTTCCATCACATTAGAATCGGCGTTCAAACTATCGTCAAAATTCCGTGTTACGAATCTGCAACATTGCGGCCCCGGAACCATTTGCCGCTTGCGCGGTGCAATCCCAGCAGCGCTAGATGACAGACGTTTCCCGGCCATTAGCCGTGATCGGGAAGTCGAATGAACGCGTATCAAAAACAACAAATGCCGGAACCACTGGTGCGAGGCATCGCCAGGTCGCAGGGCATGGTCTTTCTCGCCATGGTTGCATTGGGAATGGCGCTCGCCGTTTTGGTCGCGGGCTGCGAAACCACCCCCCAACCTCAACCGTATCTGGCACCAGGCTATACCCGTTTCGATTTCTTATATCCCAGCCACATCAACGTCCTCGACCAGGCGGACACCATCAGCATTACTTTTCGGTATTCCACGAATTTCAATACCGTTCAAAAAATCGGCCTCGATGGCATGGTGAATCTACAGGTGGTCGGCCAGGTGAAAGCCGAGGGCAAAACCGTGGAACAATTTCAGCAGGAACTCACCGATCTCTACAAAGCCGAAGTCAAAGATGATCCCATAACCATCAGAGTTGTCGCGCCCGCAGCTTCTATTTATGTGACCGGCGCCGTCAATCGTCCGGGAAAAATTCCCATGGAACGGCGCATGACAGTGATCGATGCCATCGCC
>DASZPR010000518.1:0-2854 GCA_035550235.1 Verrucomicrobiia bacterium
CAGGTTTATGCCGAGGCGCTGCTGAAAGTGTTGCGGCCCGATGACCTGCTGTGGATCCACGATTACCAACTCATGCTGTTGCCGCGGTTGATCCGGAAACATTTCCCGGAAATGCCCATCGGCTTTTTTCTCCACATACCCTTTCCGTCGTTCGAGATTTTCCGATTGCTGCCGCGAACGTGGCGCGCCGAATTGATTGAAGGCATGCTCGGTGCGAGCCTGGTCGGTTTTCACACGCACGATTACACACGCGACTTCCTGACCTCGGTGCTGCGAACCGTCGGCTACGAACATCAACTCGGCAGCATCAGCCTCCGTGATCGCGTGGTAAAAGTGGACACGTTTCCGATGGGAATTGATTTTGAACGCTTCTCCCGCGCGGCGACCTCCCCCGAAACGGAAATCCGCGTCGGTGAACTGCGCAAAAAATGCGAGGGGCAGAAAATCATTTTTTCGGTGGATCGCCTCGACTACACCAAGGGATTGATCGACCGGTTGCGCGGCTACGAATTGTTCCTGAAGACCCATCCGGAATGGCATGGCAAGGTCACCTTCGTCATTTCCGTGGCGCCTTCGCGCATTGGCGTGGAAAGTTACCAGGCGATGAAACAGGAGCTGGAGCAAACCGTCGGCCGGATCGTGGGCGCGTTTGGCAATGTGCATTGGACGCCCTTGATCTACCAGTTCCGAAACCTTTCCTTCGACGAAATCGTGGCGTTGTACCGAAGCTGTGATGTCGCGTTGATTACCCCGTTGCGGGACGGCATGAACCTGGTGGCGAAGGAATTCATCGCGTCGCGCCCGGACCAGACCGGCGTGCTCATTCTCAGTGAAATGGCCGGCGCGGCCAAGGAAATGGGCGAAGCGCTCATCATCAATCCATTTCATACAGACGATTTCGCGCGCACGCTGGAACAAGCGTTGAACATGCCTGTGCCGGACCAAATCCGGCGCAACCAGGTGCTTCAGGAGCGGTTGCGACGCTACGATGTGAATCGCTGGGCCGAGGATTTTGTGCAGTCCATGCTTTCGTCGCAAAAGACCGAAGCGGCGCGCCGGGCGAGATTTCTCTCGGGCAAAGCGCAATCCGTGCTGATCCAGCAATACCGCATTGCGCCATCGCGGGCGTTGCTGCTGGATTACGACGGCACCCTGGTGCCTTTTGCCGAAACGCCGAAAGCCGCGCCGCCCGATCCGGAATTGATGGAGATCATTGCCGCGCTGGCCCAGGACCCGTTCAATAACCTTGTGATCATCAGCGGCCGTCCGCGAGCGGATTTGGAAGAATGGTTTGGCACGCTGCCGATCTCCATCATTGCCGAGCACGGCATGTGGCTGCGAAAAAACGGAGAGGATTGGCGCCAACTGAAGATTACTTCCATTGAGTGGAAAGAGCGCGTGCGGCCCATCCTCCAGTTATTCGTGGACCGGCTGCCGGGCGCCTTGCTCGAAGAAAAAGAGTTCTCGCTCGCGTGGCATTATCGCAAAGCTGATCCCGAGCAAGCCTCGCAACGCGCGCAGGAATTGATCGATGACCTTTCCGGTTACACGCGCAACATCGACGTGCAGGTGCTCGAAGGCAACAAGGTCATTGAGATTCGCAATACCGGCGTGAACAAAGGCACGGCCGCGCTCGAATGGCTGAAGCTGACGCCGTCGGAATTCATTCTTGGCATCGGAGATGATTGGACGGATGAAGACTTGTTTCGCGCGCTGCCGGAAACCGCCTGCTCGGTGCGGGTGGGCGTGGCTAAAACCGCGGCGCGTTATCATCTCACCAACCACACGACGGTCCGAAAGTTGTTGCGCGAATTGCTGGCGCCGGTCAACAACACCGAGATGACGACCGTATCGACCTGACACTCTTCCCGGCAAACACACGGGAGCGTCTGGAGGCTTTAGGTACATTTCAAGCCCCGGGCGCTCCCGCTTCCGCATCAATTAGAGCGTGTCATAAACTTTTGCCTTCTCGTAGTGAGGAGCCATTCATTTTAACGCAAAGGCGCAGAGACGCAGAGTTTCACAGAGCAGACCTTTATGAATCTGTGCATTCCTTTGCGTTGCTGAGTTAAAACCTCGGCTCCAAACTGAAAAAGTTCATAACAAGGCTTTACGTTTTTCGACTTGCCAGCGAATGCAAAAAGAAGCAGTTTGTCGCCTCGCAAAACTGCGAAAAGGCCATGAAAACCAATCATTTTCAACGGTCTTGCGCCATCGGTTGCGCGCTTAGCTCAGTGGTAGAGCACTTCCTTCACACGGAAGGGGTCGCAGGTTCGAACCCTGCAGCGCGCACCATCTTTTAAAACCACTCCAAGCCCTGTTGCCGCGCGGCTATTGTGCTTTCTACAGTTCCATGCGAGACGATTGTTTTACCTCAGAACCCGCCGACACCCGGACGCTTCGTGCCCAATTGTACCCGAAGGCCCCGCGGTGTTATAGCGGCCTTCCACGAAAACTCTAATCAACAACGTGCGTCAGGTTGAAAGCATAACGCATAGGACAAAAACCGCCCATTGCCCTTTGCGAACCTTGGAGCATTTGTATAAAATTCCCGTCAAACCAATATGTTGAAAACCTTTCTTTTAAGTTGTATTGCACTGGCCATGGGAGCCCTCCAAAACTTCGGAGGCACATTACCTAGTGATCCCAGGTTGTACACCGCTCTAATTTTAGGAGAAAAAGGAATCGGATCAGGCTGTTTACTGCAATCTAGCAATGCAATATATTTGGTGACAGCAAGGCATGTATTGTTTGGCGAGGCCAGCGGAACCAATTCGCGGCCGCTGATTTCGTCCTTCGCGGTGATAAAATCCCACTATACAACTGACTCCAACAAGCTCGACTCTGTCGATTT
>DASZPR010000519.1:0-6569 GCA_035550235.1 Verrucomicrobiia bacterium
CCGCGCGGCGTGCCCAGGCTTCATCTGGCCATTCATGAATGGCGCGATTGGACGCGGCTGCTGACCTCGCGGGTGGGGAAACCGATGCTGCTGGGCTCCATGGCCATTGCCAGCCCGCTCGCGGGGATATGTTTTTTTGCCGCGAAATTCATCGTCGCCAGGCACCATCGCAAGCATCCGCATCCTCCACCCGCGGAAGACGAAGAAGTTGAGCCCTGACGACTATATTGTAGACATATTTCTCGCTGGAGTTTCTGTTCCGAAGGAACATTTGAAAATAGCCCGGCGATTCATCGCCGGGATCCGACAGTGCAACAGCAAGTCCCGTAGGGACGGTTGACGTGCTTGGGGAAAGTTCAGTCGTTGCTTCGGAACTCAGACCTTCCGTTATTCCACCCGGCCATAAATCGCCAAGCTATTTTTCGGGAATCCCTTCGGGATGACGAGGGTTCATCTTAAATAACTAACATTGGAAAACTTATTCCACCCGAAAAATTCACTTTGAGAAGCGCTCTACTCGTACCGCAGCGCCTGGATCGGATCCAGCTTGGCCGCCTTGAATGCCGGCGTCAGTCCCGCAAGAATCCCCACGCAAACGCTGAACGTAAACGCCACGATGCAGGCATTGACCGTGATGACCGGCGTGTTATCCGTGGGCAATGCATGAGCGAGGAGAAGAACAAACGCCACGGACGTGATCAATCCCGCCGCGCCGCCAATCACGGCGATGACGACACTTTCCACCAGGATTTGAATGAAAACGTCCAGGAAGGACGCACCAATTGCCTTTCGAATACCAATCTCGCGAATGCGCTCCGTGATGCTCGCAAGCATGATGTTCATCACCCCGATTCCGCCGACGAGCAGGCTGATAATGGCGATGATGCCGCCGCTCAATCGATAATTATGAATCGCTTTGTTGATGTTATCCGCCCAATCCTCCTGCGTCTGGAACGAAAAATCCTCGATGCCATTATGTGTGCGCATCAAAACATTTTGTGCCTGCTGAATGGCCTCATCGAAATGCGCGACATCCGCGACTTTCACCGACAATGTCGTGAGGCGCGGATCGGGAATATTATTGGAACCCGCGGAAGCGCGGAACTTCACCCACATGGTATTCAGGGGAATGTAAACCGTGGCGTTTTTCATCGCGAAAACAAAACCGCCGCTGGAACGTCCGCCCCAGCCGCGGCTGCGCGCGGGGCCGTTGGTTTGAGCCGAATCCGGCGGTTTCAATTTAGCCAGTTCGCGTTCCTTTTTTGCCCGCTCACTTTCGTAACGCTCGAACATACCGATGATCGTGAAAGGCATTCCCTTGATGTTGATGCTCCGCCCCACGGGATTGTATTCATAACCGAGATCCTCCGCGGAACCGAACAATTCATCGCGCACATCCACGCCGATCACGCACACGTTGCGCGCGTTCTGGTCGTCCACGTCGTTGAACATGCGGCCGTATTCCACGACGTGCTGGTTCATGTCCAGGGCGTTCGGCCAGGTGCCGACAAAATTCCAAATATCGAAGGCTTTGGCCCCATAAGTAGCGGTGGCGTTCCGCAAACGCATTTCGGGTGTCACCATCTTGATGAGCGGCGCGCTTTTTTGCAGAGCATAAACATCGTTCATTGTGCAGCCGACCGCTTGATCCGCCAGGTGTTGCTGATATTGCGGGATATCCTTATCGTCCAATCGCACCCGTTCCACACCGCCGACGGCAATCAATGCCTCCCGCATCCCATTCTCCATCCCTTTCACGAGGGCCGACATTCCGATGAGACTCGAAACGCCGAGAATAATCCCGAGCATCGTCAGCGCCGAGCGGAATTTGTGCGCCCAGATCTCCTTGAAGCCCACCATGAATGCATTGAGAAGATTCATGTGAACGCGGAGCGCGGAACTCGGAATGCGGAAATCAGATCACTGGTCATGCTCTTCTCCCATTCTTACGCGCTGTGTTGATGGAAGCTACGGCGATGGCCACAAGTTCGTTAGCTTCCCTGAAAAGGTGAGCTGTCTTTGGTTGGCTTACCTTTCCGCTCTCCGTCAAAAGTTCGAGCCAGAATCCACATTCATCGGCTTCTTCTTCGACGATTGTCATCTTGTTGATGAAATCCGCATTCGATTTGGCGCGTTTTGCAGCTCGATAATTTGCGCCGACCGATGTCCCTGAACGCAACAATTGCCTGCCCAGCACTCGCGATGTTTCGTCTTTCGGCAATGCCTCGAAAAACGTAATCGCGTCCAGTGCGAAACGTTTGGTGCGTTGTTTCAAATCGACATTGCTCATATTTTTTGAGGCACGGGGTCGCGTCCGGTTTCCGCGTTCCGCGTTCCGCGTTCCGCGTTTAAATTGAGTCCGGCGAGCTTGGGATCCAGGTGCTGGGCGATTTTTCCATCGCGAATCTCAATTCTTCGTGGAGTAACCGCCGCAATTTCCGGATCGTGCGTCACGAGCGCGATGGTGTGTCCCTCCGTGCTGAGCTTGTGGAACAATTGCAGGATCAACTCGCCCGTATGCGAATCCAAATTCCCCGTGGGCTCATCAGCGAACACAATTTTCGGATTATTCACCAGCGCGCGGGCAATCGCTACCCGCTGTTGTTGCCCGCCGGAAATCTGCATCGGACGATGCTTGCTCCGGTTTTCCAATCCCACCATCTTCAACGCTTCCATCGCATGCTCCCGGCGTTTTGCCGCCGGCAAGCCGCTGTAAATCATGGGCAGTTCGACATTTTGCAGCACGCTCAATTTCGGCAGCAGGTTGAAGAACTGAAACACGAAGCCGATTTTCTGGTTGCGAATGCGCGCCAGGTCGCGCGCCGAGGCGTTGTGAATCTCCGTTCCATCCAGTTTGATCGTCCCCTTCGTCGGCGAATCGAGGCAGCCGACGATGTGCATCAATGTGGATTTTCCACTGCCCGACGGTCCAATGATGGAAATGAATTCCCCGCCTTCAATATCGAGCGAGACGTCATCCAGCGCGCGGATTTCCTCGCCGCCCAGATGATAGGTTTTGCTGACGTTCCGAAGCTCGATAAGAGACATAACCGGCTTCAGTTGGCGTTCGGCGCAGGTTGATTGGTCGCGCTGGTGAGGGTGTTCGTGTTGGCGACTGACTCGACCATTGAAAGCTTTTTCGAAGTGGCGGCAAACTTTTTCAGCGCCTCCTGAAGATCGCCCACGGGTCTTTCCGGGCGCACGAGCGAAACGACATCGCCGTTTTGCAAGCCGTCCAAAACTTCAGCGTATTGGAAATCCGCCACCCCAATGCGAATAGGGCGCACTTCGAAGTCGCCATTCTGGTTGCGCACATAGGTATAGCGATCGTTCTCTTCGGAAAAAACCGCGGCCAACGGAATCGCCACCGCGTTCTCGGCGGATTGCAATGGAATGGTCATGTTCGCCGTCATGCCGGGCCGCACGAGCGGATCCAAATTTTTCAGCCGAATTTGCGTCGCAAAACCTTTGATGTTGTTTTTGATGGTGGCCTGTGGCGCGATGCGCTCGACGGTGCCCTTGATTTTCATGCCGGGCACAGCTTCCACTTCCACGTCCACTGGCTGGCCGATTTTCACCCGCGTCACATCCGCCTGGTTCATGTGCGCCGTGATTATCATTTCCTTCAGGTTCGCCACCGTCATGATTTCCGTGCCGCCGCCGACACCGCCGGAGCCGGACACTGCCTGGCCGACGGACACCGGGCGCGTGAGGATCGTGCAATCGGACGGCGCCATGATCCGCGTCTTCGAAATCTGCACTTCAATCTGGCTCAAGGTTTTTTGCGCCAGCTCCAAAGCGTTTTTCGCCAGCTCATAATCCGTCACGCTGTCGTCATAAACCTCCTGCGAAACAAGGCGGCTTTCGTGCAATTGTTTGTTGCGCTCGTAATTGCGGCGGGCTTTTTCGACTTGCAGTTTCGCGCCCTCGATCTGCGTGATCTGCGTGGAGCGCTCGGATTGCAGATCGCTGTCGTCCAACGCGCAGAGCAGGGTGCCGGTCGTCACTTTGTCGCCGATATCCACCGGCAATGAAGAGATTCTCCCGTTGATTTCCGGGCGTATCGAAACCATGTCGTCCGGGCCGATTTCACCCGCAGCTGTCACCGCGAAATCGATATTCCGCAATTGAATCGTGGCCGTCGAGACGTGAGCGGGAGCCGCCGCCGCCGGCATTTTCGGGCGATTCCAAAACAAATAACCGCCGATGCCAACTCCGATGATCACGATTAAAACAACAACTTTTTTCATTAAACAAACAGGCAGAGTAGTTCTGCTAAAACGCATACGCAATTCGAACTTTGCGTTCGCAGTGAGAGGACTAGAAAGAAATACGGTTCAAAAGGTTACAACCTTTGAACCGTGTGAAGAATTAAATCCGACCGCTTATCTTAAAATTAATGGCCCTAATGAGACGCGTACCACGATCCGCCGATGAACGTCACTGTCGATCCGGTGTTGCATCGTGGTGAAACCTGATACCCCACATGCCCGCCGCCGATATAAGTGACGGTTGAACGTACGGCGCTGTCCTGGCAAGCGGAGCACGCATTGAGCGCGTAACTCATCGGCGTACCGTAAAACACCGGCGCATAATAAACCACCGGGGCTTGATATACGACCGGCGCGGCATAAGTCACCGGCGCTTGATAAACCACCGCGGGCGCCACGTAACTATCAGACGCGCACGTTCCCGTGGCGCAAGTCGCGTCTTGAGCACGGGCCACACCGATTGAAGCTGCTAGTAAGAAGAGGAAGAATGTTGTTTTCATAAGCTCTTGAATAAATGGACGTTGGCGCCCCCGCAAAAATTCATTTCCCAAAGAAAACGCCCGCGTTCATGACAAACGCGGGCGCAAGCTCTTGAAAATGAAACGATTACTTGGCCGCTTCAATCTTCGAAACCGTCAGGATCTTCTTGCCGTCCTTCTCGGAAACGACGCCTGTAGCCGTCACCTTTTCCGGTTTCTTGCAGATGTTATCATGGAAATCCTTGCTCGTGTCATTCTGAGCCAGGTAATAAATCACCTTTTTGCCATTTTCTTCAGTTTGAATCGTATTCTGGCATTTATCCGTTTCGTGCAAGGCACACTTGGCGCACTGGCCTAGCCCGGTGATCGTAACTTCTTTATCGGCTGCAAATGCCGGAATCGCCAATAAACCCACCAGCGCAATAATGGAAGAGATTTTTTTCATACGTTGTTCAATTTGTTTTCCAAGGGGACAAGAAACAGTTTACTCCACTTCCTCAGTCCTTCAAACGAAAATTCGTCCACGCCCAGGAACCCACTCGAAACGCCATCCGGTTGTGGAATCGGAGCTATAGTGACGCGGCACAAATTCCATAACCGCTTTGTGGCCATTGAGTTTCGGCGCGGAAAGCAAGTCGATCGAAGCAGCATAAATAGACTTGTAAATTCATCGCCGGTGAAGAAAATCAAAAAAAGTGCGGGAGTTGCAATAGTCGGCTGGAAAATCCCAATTCAACCAATCATGAAGTTTCTTGTCTGTTCGATATTGCTGGGCAGTGCTTCGGCTGTTTTCGCATTGCCAACGGTCTATGTGAATTTAAGCGACCAGGCGTACTCCGGCGCTTACTACAACCCGTTTAACAACGACAATTTCCAGGGTGGCACAAATACCCAGCATTCAACCTCCACGGGGTTTTTGCCTCAAATAAGCGGCACCATCGGCGATAGCGCTGCCAGCGCGTGGACGCGCTCCGACACTGTCACTTCACCGTTGGGAGACGGCTCATCCATACCGGTTACATGGAACGGAGACTGTTCGTCAGCGGCATCGGGTTCCGCCAGCATGGGCGCGCTGCACGCCACCTGCCGGGCGGTCCAGGAAATTACGCCATTCAGTGTCTCCTATGCCCAAACCGATTCCGACGGAATCAGCCATGAGAATACTTCATTTAACCCACTCATCGCGACGGCCTCGGCAGAGATGGATGTTTCCGCCCAGGACT
Source organism: Verrucomicrobiia bacterium (assembly GCA_035550235.1). Taxonomy (GTDB): domain Bacteria; phylum Verrucomicrobiota; class Verrucomicrobiia; order Limisphaerales; family DASXHY01; genus DASXHY01. Next base: position 5,974 of record DASZPR010000519.1, read on the forward strand.
CTGTGACTGTGACTGGCACGCTCCCGCCGGGGACGCTCGTTCGCGTGCGGCTTGGCCTGGCGGTGAATTGCGGCGTTACCGCCTCAGGCGGCGGAGCCGGTTCGAAGGTGACCTCGGAGGCTTATTGCCAGGTCCACAACGGGGCCCAGAGTTACAACACCGACACGCTGGTCTTCGACAGCGATTACGACGGCTCGAGCATTGATACCAGTGAAGTTTTCAGTGTTCCGGTCGGTGCAACTCTTTATGTGATCCAGTCGTTGAGCGCGGATGCGTACGCGAGCAGCGACCTTGGTTCCTCTGGCATGTATCTTCCATTGTCCGACAAGCCGCCCGCCAGCAGCGCCACGGCTGACGCCGGCAATACGGCCCACTTTTATCTCGACGTTGTGGATCCCGGCGCTTCCCTGAACAGCGTCAGCGGCCATAACTACTCGGCTCCTCCGCAATTGACCCTCCTGTCAACCAACGCGCCAGGATTCACCTTGAGCGCGACCTGCGTGCCGCTGCAGTCCTGGGTTCTCCAATATTCCTCAGACTTTATCCACTGGACCGATGCCGGCACCAACCAGGCCGACAGCAACGGGCAATTGCAA
>DASZPR010000520.1:0-4255 GCA_035550235.1 Verrucomicrobiia bacterium
GGACACCATGGGGCAGCTAAAACAAGCGGTCGGAACAGCGCACATCGGCCTGACCAGATACTATCGAGTGCCAACCCTATGCTGGCTCAGCTCAAGCGATGGTTTTCTAAATGCCCAATGCGCCGCGGGCACCGTCCTCGCGATACTAGTGATACTCGGAATCGCGCCGGCACCGTGCCTGTTTTTGTTGTGGGTGATTTATCTTTCGCTCTGCACGGTAGGCGAGCCATTCCTGAGTTTTCAATGGGACGCGCTTCTGTTGGAAACGGGATTCCTCGCCATCTTTTTTGCGCCGTGGCAATGGTGGCCGAAACATCCCCTGCGCGAGCAACCGCCCTCGCGGTTGGCGCTCTGGCTTCTGCGCTGGCTGCTGTTCAAACTGATGTTTCGCTCGGGCTGCGTAAAATTGACAAGCGGCGACCCGACGTGGAGAAATCTGACCGCGCTGAATTATCATTTCGAAACCCAGCCCCTGCCCACCTGGATTGGTTGGTACGCGCATCATCTTCCGGCCTGGGTTCACAAGAGCGATACGGTGCTGATGTTCATAATTGAAATTGGAATTCCGTTTTTGATTTTCCTGCCGCGTCGTCCGCGTCAATTCGCCTGCCTGGCTTTCGTGGCGCTGCAGTTATTCATCCTGCTCACCGGAAATTACTGTTTCTTCAACCTGCTCACGATGGTGTTGTGCCTCACCTTGCTTGATGATGCGGCCTTGCAGAAATGTTTCCCGAAGAAATGGTGCCAATGCCCCGATGTCAGCGCGTGGAAAAAAACGTCCGCGCAGCTCACGCGCGGAATACTCCTGATACCGATTGTCGCCATCATGTTGCTAACCTCGTTCGTGCAATTTTTCGACATGTTCCACTCGCGCGTCCAGTTGCCCGTCAAATTGATCGCCGTGGAACAATTAGTGGCTCCGCTGGAGACTTTCAACGGTTACGGATTGTTTCAGGTGATGACCACTTCCCGCCCGGAAATCATCGTGGAAGGCAGCAATGACGGAGAAAATTGGCAGGCGTATGAATTCAAATATAAACCGGGAGATTTGAAACGGCGCCCGGCGTTTGTGGAACCGCACCAGCCACGCCTGGATTGGCAGATGTGGTTTGCGGCTTTGGGCAACTACCAGAACAACCCGTGGTTCGTGAATTTTTGCGCGCGGCTATTGCAAGGTTCACCGCCCGTGCTGGGCTTGCTCGAAAAGAATCCGTTTCCCGATCAGCCGCCAAAATATATTCGCGCGCTGGTTTATGAATATCATTTCACTGACGCGGCGACGCGAAAGCAAACCGGCGAATGGTGGCGGAGGGATTTTGTGGGAATGTATTTGCCGGCAATCTCGCTGCGGACCGACGGGCCGAGTGGCAAGCCCGCGGTTTCCCGAGCATCACCGTGAGAAGGCGCGTTGTCCTGCAGCGCCGGCGCGACTGCTGCCTTTTTCCGTTTCCAATTCGTTTTCCTGCCACGCTTCGAAGCCGCCGTCCATTTCCATGACCGGATAACCCTGGCCCGCGAATTTAACACACGCATTCGCCGCGAGATGGCATTGTTGCGTGTAGCAATACACAATATTCATCGCGTCCTTTTGCAGACCTTCGGCATTGTCCCACGTCCCTTTCGGAAGATTAATAGCGCCCGGAACGTGCGCCTTCGCGTAATCCTCAGCTTCCCGCACATCCACAACTACGATATTTTCGTGGCCTTCGATCGCATGACTCAATTCCACCGGCCCGGTAGTGAAGGCAACTTTTTGTTCAAAGAACGCCTTGGCCCGGGCCGGATCCTGATTTTTCGGTATTATTTGCATGTTAGTCCTTTCGTTTCGATGCACCGAATTTTTTTCGGCGAAACCAGAACGTAATCCCCGACAACGAATCCTCAAGAGGCAGTGGAAAATAATTATGGAGACAGGCAGGATGCCTGTCCTACGTTTGCGCGCTTGTCGCCAAGCGATTATTTCAGATACTGGCCCGGCAGTGAATGATCTTGAAGCGCAATTGAAACTCGAAAATGGGCGGCGTTCGCTCGCCCGCTTGCTCGAACCGTTGCGCGCTCTGTCCGGGGTGCAATTGGAATCCCTTGGCGATTTTCAATCGGAACGAGAAAAATATTCACTGCCCCGATTCACTTTGCGCGGGCCCAATAGCAGCGATCCGATTCGCATCGGCATTTTTGCCGCGATCCACGGTGATGAGCCGGCAGGGGCGTTGGCGGCCGCGAAATTTTTGACCGAGAGCGTGCGCCAGCCCGACTTCATCGAAAACTTCCTGCTGCAGATTTACCCGATTTGTAATCCCACCGGATTTGAAGACAACACACGGCATTCACGTCGCGGCAAGGACCTGAACCGCGAGTTTTGGAAATCATCAACGGAGCCGGAAGTGGAAATTCTCGAGCACGAACTGCGCACGCAACACTTCCACGGCATCATCCAACTGCACGCGGATGACACGAGCGATGGGCTTTACGGATTTGTTCGCGGACACACGCTGACGGAAAATCTGCTGCGACCAGCTTTGGCCGAGGCCGGAAAAATTCTGCCGCGTAACGTGAACGCGAAGATTGACGGATTCGCGGCACGCGACGGAATTATTTACACGAGCTACGAGGGCATTCTCGCGGCGCCAATGCAATCCGAACCGCCGTTTGAAATCATTTTCGAGACACCCCATCATGCGCCGATGGAATTGCAAGTCCACGCGCTGGTTGCCGCGGTTCGGACGATATTGAGCGAATATCGGCGCCTCATTTCGTTTGCCGCGAATATCTGATGAGTAAAATACCCTAAGGCCAAACCCCAATTGCCTGCACCACCACGAGGATTTATCTTGAGACCATGTTGAAACGTCCTGGAGGCATCAACATCACGCTCACTCTGCTAATTCTGAGTGTGCTGATGTTCTCATTGGCCGTGATGGCACAAACCAACACCGCTGCCCTCCCCCTGCGTGCGCGGCAATTGATTGGAATGAAAGTCGAGGATTCCGACGGCCAAAAAGCAGGAACGATTCGCAATTTGGTGCTGAACATGAACACCGGAAATCTGCGCTATGTGGTCATCGGTTCGGGCGGCTATTTCGGCGTACATGCGACGTTGAAACTGGCGCCCGTGCAGGTGATGTCACCCGCGACTGTAAAGCGGCAGACTCTGGCCATCCACGTCAGCACGCCCCACTGGCGCGATGCGCCTGTTTTCAAATACCGGGACCTCGCGGCGATTGCGGAACCTGGCGGCGCCACGGAGATTTCGCGTTACTTTCAAATCTCGGCCAATAAACCGGCGCCTGAAGCGGAACGCCTGCCGAAAACAGGCCGCGATGTGTCCACCATCCGCAAGCCGGCCGACTTGAAATTCGCGAGCGACTTGATCGGGATGCGGGTCGTCAACCAGAAGCAGGAGAAAATCGGGGAGGTTTTGGATCTGCTGGTGAGTTTCGGCGAGCCCCATCCGGCATTCGTCATCGTATCGAGCGGGCGGCTTTTTCACCGAGATTATCAGTACGCTGTGCCGCTCAACGTTTTGAGTCGCTCGAACAACAAATTGATTTTGGACGCGGATACGGCGGCGTTGCAACACGCCCCGCTATTTGACCAAACCGCGTGGGAATCGCGCACCAATAGTTCCCCACAGGTTTATCACTACTTAACTCCAACGGATTGAGAACTTTTGGAATAATCCCCCCTGCCCACCGTCCATAAACCCAGGCGTGAGGCTCACGCAGGATGCGTGGGAATTGGCCAATCAATTCCGCCTTAAACTTTCCCCGCTCCGTTATTTCTTCGAAAATACGGGCTAATTTCGCGAAACTGTGTGCATTTGAAGGCACAGGTCACAAAACACTTTTCAAAAATTGTGGCCGCGCTATAAACGAATTACTTGGAATGAAGACCCACAAAATCACCCGGTTTGGGGCTATTGCCGTACTGTTTTGCGCGCAGATTTTCAGCGCAATGGCCGTCACCTTCACACAAGACACGTTCATCAGCTTCGGCGATTTTTCGCACGAAGGCCAGGACATCGTGGTCACGAACTGCACATTGACAGTGGACGGCCCGCATATCTTCCGCAGTTTGGAAGTGCAAAACGGCGGTGTGGTGACGCATTCACCAAACACCAATGGGCCCCAACAATTTACGTTTTTGGTTTCCAATGAACCCCACATGATGAGCGCGACCAACCCGGCCACGCTCTACAATGGCGACGTGGATACGGACACGATCGCGGTATTCAACGCTTCGAGAACCGCACTTT
>DASZPR010000521.1:0-3003 GCA_035550235.1 Verrucomicrobiia bacterium
CTGATTCTACTGACCAGCCGCGGCAGCGCGTCGGCTTCTGAAATTGTGGCGGGAGCTTTGCAGGACTACGGGCGGGCGTTGATCGTGGGTGACGCTACCACCTTTGGCAAAGGCACCGCCCAGCAAATATTTTATCTATCGAAACTCCCGGCGTTTTCGGATGCGGCGCACGATCCCGGCACGTTGAAGTTGACCAACAGCAAATTCTATCGCGCCAGCGGGGCTTCCACGGAATTGCGGGGCGTGGCGGCGGACATCACGTTGCCCTCCCTGTGGAACGAATCGACCGAAATCGGCGAGAGTAATCTCGATAATCATCTGCCGTGGGATGTGATTGACAGTTCGCACTACCAGAAGGTGAACATGGTGCAGGGCCTGACCGCGGAATTGGCGAAGCGTTCGAGCGAACGCATCGCGACCAACAAAGAATTCGTCTATTTGCGCGAAGACATTGATCGCATGCGCAAGCAGCAAGCGGACAAAACGGTTTCCTTGAACGAGAAGCAGCAACTGGCGGATCGCGCGCAGATCATCTCCGAGCACAAACAACGCGAGCAGGAACGCGCCGCCCGCAAAACCGTCGAGCCGACGGTGTATGATTTGACGGTGAAGCTGGCGGGTGAGCCCGGCTTGCCGCCGGCTACGAAGCAGACCAATGACGTCGCTGCCGCCGGCGAGGATGTGGATCTGGATGCCGACACGCCACCTTCCGAGCGCGATGATTATAGCGACGCCATCGTTTCCGAAACCGAGCATGGCGAGGCCGCCCGGTTGCAGGAAGCCAAGGATATCCTCAAGGATTACATTACGTTGATGAAAGAGCAGACCAATAAGCCCGCGTCTTTATTGGCCAAATAGAGGGCGAGACCAGGCGGGGCAAGATGCGCTTGGGTGGGACTGTGCGGTCTAACGAACATTGACAATATTGGCAGGTGGATGCAGCTTTGCGAAGGAAGCCGGAAGCCTATGAAACACCTCATTATTCTTGTTACCGCCCTGACTACTTTGACCGCCAGCGCGCAAATCGGTGTCGATGCCATTGCCAAGCAGCGCGCGCGGGATGTCGCCAATCAGAACGCCAATCGCAGCCTGCAACCGCCGGGCGCGACGGCGGCTCGCCCGGCTGCTCCCGCCGTGTCGGCCACGCCGCTGACTCCGGCGCAACAGGCGTATGCCAATTTCCAAACGCAGTTATTCGGCGTGGGCGCCAACGTCACGGCTGACCAGAAAAGCGCGCTCGCCAGGGAGATGGGCAGCGTTGCGCAAGGCGCAAAACCCTCGCAGGCGACGCTTACCAAATTGAGCGATCACCTGACAACGGCCCTGGCGGAATCCACCAAGCTGACCACGCCGAAGAAAACGCGGCTCGCCCAGGATGTGGCGGTTTTGTTGAACAGCGCTAATACGCCGCCAACCCAAAAAGACGCGATGATTAAAGATGTGCAATCGATTTTGGAATCGGGCGGCGCTTCGGCCGAGAATGCTTCCGCCGTGGCTGTGGACCTCAAATCTGTCACCGACGAAATCAAGCCCGCGGCGAAATAGGCCATGGTAGCCGCCGATGTAAGGAGGCGGATTTTACACTTTCAGCGATTGGTATTAGCGGGCGATTGATGCTACGTTTCGCTGGCAATGAAAGTCAAATGCCCAACTTGCAAACGGGTGGGGGAATGGTTCGCCGGGAAGTATGGCCCGTTTGGTTCTCATCGTTGCAAACTTGTTGACCTCGGAAAATGGTTCAGCGAAGAGCATACGATTTCCGACCCCTTGCGCCCGGAGCATCTGGAGAAGTTTGCGGAATTGCCGCCGGGCGAACATCTGGATAAAGGCGAATGACCGGGAAAATCGGTTGTAAGTTTTTCGCCCCTCGTCCGACAGTACACCATGGACAAAAAGAAAATTAACAGTTTGTCGCTGGCCGTCGCTTTGGTCCTGACTGGAGTGGCCACCGGCTGTTCACAAAGTATGAATACGAATGATGAAATTGCCACGTTTGGCGGAGGATGTTTCTGGTGCATGGAAGCGGAATTCCAGCGCATCCCCGGCGTGGTGCACGTCACCAGCGGTTTCGCGGGCGGCCACACGCAAAATCCGACTTATGAGGATGTGTGCACCGGCGGGACCGGCCATGCGGAGGTCACGCAAATCGAATTCGACCCGAAAAAAATCTCCTACGAAAAGTTGCTGAACTATTTTTGGGATGCGCATGATCCGACTACCTTGAATCGGCAGGGCGCCGATGTGGGCACGCAATATCGCTCGGTGATTCTTTACAGCAGCGAGGCGCAAAAAGCCGCCGCGGAGAAATCCAAAGCCGAGGCGCAAAAGCGGTTCAAGGATCCGATCGTGACGGAGATTGTGCCGTTGAAAAAATTCTATAAGGCCGAGGATTATCATCAGAATTATTACAATGATAATCCCAGCGCGGGCTACTGCCAGGTCGTGATCAAACCGAAGGTGGATAAATTTGAGAAAAAATTGAAGGCGGAGCAGAAGTGATTAACCGCGGATAGCGCGGATAACACGGATGGGGGAAGTTCTTTTGCTTCCGCCTTTGTCCTGAAGGACATTCGAGAATAGCCCGGCGTTTTAACACCGGGAAACAATTCGTAATGCACGAGTGCCGAAGGGACGGTTGAGTCGAGAATCGCAGCCGTCCCTTCGGGACTCGGCTTATTTTACTTTTGACCCGGCAGTGAACTGCCGGGCTATTCTCAAGTTGTTCCTTCGGAACAGCTCCTGGAAAAATCAACATGCTTGTTACTCCGTGGAGTCATTGGTACGAACACGATTCCACCTCATCCGCGGTTGAAAAAGAAAACGGCGGCTTGTTTCCAAGCCGCCGTTTTTCGTTTTCTTTAAAAGATTAAAGGCCTTTGCCAATCATGAACTTCAGGAGGTCGGCAACGCGGCAGCTATAGCCCCATTCGTTGTCGTACCAGCTCACGAGTTTGAAGAAGCGCTTGTTCAATTCAATGCCCGAGCCGGCGTCGAAGATCGACG